>JAHEJE010000259.1 GCA_024639035.1 Alphaproteobacteria bacterium | reverse complement strand
AGCGCCCAGCTCCATGACAACCAGGCCGGCATCGGGCAACGGTTCATCGGTCCAGGTCAGATGCGGCGTGCTGGTGCCCTCGGCGACCTGGATCAGCGGGCACAGGCTGGTGTAGTCGCCGAACTTGCCATCGTATCCCAAGACCTGATCGCGGTAGACATCGGCGATGACCTCATACTGGCGCACCCTCGGCCTTAGCTTTGCCAGGGCATTGTTCATGGTGTCGGTGATGATGCGGCCGGCCTCGCGCATGTAAACACGTTCGGCCGGCGACTTGACCAACCGGGCCCAATTGACCAGTTCCCGGTTGTCGGAAATCGTCGCATCGGGCAGCCCCTCGATCAGATGGCGGTGGGCTCGCGCGGTGTAGTAGTGGGCATCGTAGTCAACGCCGATGCGGGTCGAGCCCCAGCCGCGGCCGATCATCAATGCGCACAATTCGTCGAACGGATGTTGCGTCGGGTGATGCACCAACGGCTCGGAGAAACCGACGATGTTGTCGGACGGCAGGTCGGTGGTGATGTGGGCCGACTTGGCGTCCTGGGCCCTGCCGAACCAGATCGGCGCGGGTTCATCGAGATGCACGACAACGGCCTGGGGCGTGTAGAACGACCAGCCGTCGAAACCGGTGAGCCAGCCCATGTTGGCCGGGTCCTGGCAGACAAGCGCATCGAAGCCCGCCGCTGCCATGCGTGCCTTGACCTCCAGCACCCGGCGTTCGAACTCGGCCGGTTGAAAAGCCCTCTGAAACCCCATCGTCGAATGTCCCATCGCTGAACCGAAACCCGAACTTACCCCGGCGCCGATGCCGGCGCCATACGGTTTGCCGTTGACCGGCTGTGAAAGCAAGGACACTGTTGGCTCGGGAACATCGCAAGGAGTTGGACAGTGACAGATCTTTGGCGACTGAGCGCACATGAAATCGCCGGGCTGGTGCGACGGCGCAAGGTATCGGCCGTCGAAGTGACGCGCAGTGCGCTGGCGCGGCTGGACGAGGCCAATCCGGCGATCAATGCCGTTGTCCAGGAGATGCCGGAGGCGGCGCTCAGGACGGCCAAAACCGTCGATGCAACGGTGCAGCGCGGCGACGATCCCGGGGTTCTGGCCGGCGTGCCGGTCACCGTGAAGGTGAACGTCGATCAGGCCGGATTTGCCACCACCAACGGATTGCGGACGCAGCGGGATCTGATTGCCAGCGCCGACAACCCGGTGGTGGCCAACATGAAGGCGGCCGGGGCAATCGTGATCGGCCGGACCAATACACCGGCGTTCAGCCTGCGCTGGTTCACCCGCAATTCGCTGCATGGCCATACCCGCAATCCGCACAACGCCGGTATAACCCCCGGCGGGTCGTCGGGCGGAGCGGGGGCGGCAACGGCGTCGGGCATCGGCGCGATTGGCCACGGTACCGACATTGCCGGCTCGATCCGCTATCCGGCCTACGCCTGCGGCATCCATGGGTTACGGCCGTCGCTGGGGCGGGTCCCGGCGGTAAACCTGGCCGCTCCGGACCGGCATATCGGCGCCCAGATCATGGCGGTGTCAGGGCCGCTGGCGCGGTGCGTTGCCGACGTGCGGCTGGGACTTGAGGCCATGGCCAGCGAAGATGTGCGCGATCCCTGGTGGGTGCCGGTTCCGCTCAAGCTGGCACCGCAACCCAAGCGGGCAGCGCTGTGTGTTGCTCCCAGCAAGATGGACGTGGCTCCCGCCGTGGAGACGGCGCTGCGCCAGGCGGCGCGAACATTGGGCGATGCCGGTTGGGAGGTCATCGAAACCGAAGCGCCGGACATGCGGGCACCGGCGCGCCTGCAGGCCAACCTGTGGCTGGCCGAGTTTCGCCGGACGGCAGCCTCGGCACTTGCCGCCGAAAACGATCCGGATGCCAATTTCATCTATCAACAGATGGAGCGCCATTGCCCCGAACCCGACCTCAACGGTGTGTTGGACACTCTGCAAGAGCGCGCCACACTTTCACGGGTCTGGCAGCAGTTTCTGCAGGACTTTCCGGTGCTGTTGTGCCCGGTTTCGGGCCAGTTGCCGTTCGCCGATCAATATGACGTCGAAACGCCGCAGACATTCGACGAGGTGTTCGAGGCCATGCTGCCGCAGATCGCCACGCCGTTCATCGGGCTGCCGGGCATGAGCGTCGCCACCGGCATGGGTGCTGCCGGGGTGCCGGTCGGGGTGCAACTGATCGGCGGGCGGTTTCGCGAGGATACACTGCTCGATGCCGCCGAGGCAATCGAGACGGGCTATGATGCCGTTTGCCCGGTCGACCCGAAGAGCTGACGCAGTTCAACCCTCGTGCTTGGCGAGTTCCTCCATCAGAATCGGGATGGCCAGGTTGCAGGCGTGAATGCCCATCACCGTGGTGAGTTGAATGGTTTCGAGAATTTCCTCCTTGGTGGCGCCGGCCTTCAGTGCATTCTGAATGTGGCGGCGCACGCCGGGGGCGTAGAGGTGGGTGGTGGCGGCGTTGATGGCGACAAGGATCAGTTCCTTGTACTTCTGTTCCAACGGACCATTGTTCTGCGGGACGCTGCGAAAGGCCAGATAGGCCTCCATGAATTGCGGATCGAGTGCGGCGAATTCGTCCCAAAGCGGGTTCCAGTCGCCTTTGGCCTTGTGGGCGGCCATGTGTGGATAGCGTTCTTCGGTTCCGTCCATGGTGTGTTCACCCTCCCCGGTGCTTGAAACTGTCGCGGCGGAAACTGTAGAGCGCGGCCGGGTCGACAGACACATCGACCACGGCCGGCCGGCCGCAGTCCAGGGCTGCTGTAATCGCATCGCCGACATCGCCGAGTCTTTCCGCCCTGAAGCCAGCGGCACCGTAAAGCTCGGCGAGCTTGTCGAACGGCGGGCTGGAGACGTCGGCACCGATGTAGCGGCCATTGAAGAAATCGCGCTGGTAGGCTTTCTCCGCCCCCCAGCACTTGTTGTTCATGACCACGGTGACGGTATTGATGCCATGGTCGACGGCTGTCGAGAGCTCGGACACGGTCATGCCGAAGCCGCCATCGCCCATCAGGCTGACAACCGGGCGCTCGGGCCGGGCGAGTTTTATTCCAAGACCGCAGGCGAACGAAAAGCCGACCAGACCGAAGTCGAGAGGGGTGAAAAGGCTCTTTGGCTGCCAGTAGTTGAGGGCATCGGTGGCCTGCAGGCACAAGGTGCCGGCATCCATGGTCACCGCAGCGTCCCGTGGCAGAACATCGCGCAGGACCTTGAACAGGCCGGATGGCTGGATGGGGCTTTCAGTCATCACGGCATCGGCGTCACGCTTGGACAGATAAGCGGCCCGCTCGGACTTGTAAGCGCTGGACCAGGCGTCGACCTCGGCGCGCTTGTCCATGGCGGTCAACGCGGCGCGCAGCTGGTCAGCCGCTGCTGCAGCACTGGCCCAGATGCCGACAGCAACGGGAAAGTGGCGGCCGATCGCACCCGGGTCGAGCTCGACCTGTATGATCGCGGCATCGCGGTTGATGTTGTCATAGGAGTAGAACGTCGAATTGAACCCGAGGCGGGTGCCAAGCGCGAGGATGACGTCGGCCTGCTTGACCAGACGCGAGGCGACCGGGTTGCCGCGCGGACCCATCTGGCCGGCATTGAGCGGATGGCCGAAGGGAATGGCGTCGCCATGGCCGGGCGAGGTGACGACGGGGATATCGAAGGCATCGGCCAGAGCCAGCACCGCCTCGTGGCCGCCGGCATTCTTGATGCCGCCACCGGCAACGACGACAGGCCGGGCCGCGGCGCGCAGCAACGCGGCGGCCTTGGCAATTGCACCGGCATCGCCGGCCGGCAGGCTGTGGTTGCGGTAACCTTCGGGTTGCTGGAAATCGTCGAACCCGGCCGTTGCCGACAGGACGTCGCGCGGCAGGTTGAGCTGAACCGGGCCGCGGCGCGGTGTCAGCGCGGTGCGAAAGGCGGCGCGAAACATTTCCGGCACCCGGTCAACGGAGGTCGCGGTCCAGGTCTTCTTGGTGACCGGGCCGAACAGGGCCTGCTGGTCGACCTCCTGAAAGGCATCGCGATAGACATGGCCGGACGATAGCGAGCCGGCAATCGACACGACCGGAGAAAAAGCCGCGGAGGCCTGCGCCAGGCCGGTGACCAGGTTGGTGGCACCGGGCCCG
>JAHEJE010000258.1 GCA_024639035.1 Alphaproteobacteria bacterium | reverse complement strand
AGGCCAGCGGATACTGGATCACCCGATCAAGTCGGGTGATTACAACTGTTTTGCACAGAGTGCCGGGGCGCCGCCTTGGCTGTTCTGCGGTGGCCCCAGTATCGGGACCCATTGATTGACGCCCTTCGGCGCGGCGGATTTGCCCGGTCAGCAGGCAGACCGGCGCCGGGAGTTGGGGCTGCTCGTCCTGTTGGTCCCCAGCCATTGCCTCAAACCCCACCATTGTCATTGCCCGGCTTGACCGGGCAATCCAGTAGCCATTGGCAGGTGCAGGGTTTCGCATTGAGGCCAGCGGATACTGGATCACCCGATCAAGTCGGGTGATGACAACCTTCTATTGCACACAGTGGCGGGGTGGTGACCTTACTTCACCTCGCCGCGGAAGCCTTGGGCGACGACGTACAGTTCGGCGGAATCGTCGTGGCTTGACTTGGGCTTGAAGTGGCGGACGGTTTCGAACCTGCGTTTCATGTCGTCGAGCAGCGTGGCTTCGGTGCCGCCGCGCAGCACCTTGCACACGAAGGCGCCGCCGGGTGCCAGGGTCTTGCAGGCAAAGTCGAGCGCGACTTCGCACAATGCCATGATCTTCAGGTGATCGGTCTGGCGGTGGCCGGTGGCATGGGCGGCCATGTCGGAAATCACCGCATCGGCGCGACGTCCCTCCAGCGCCGCGATCAGCGCATCGGGCGCGTCATCGTCGTAGAAGTCCTGTTTCAGGCAGACCACGCCCGGGATCGGTTCGACACCGTGCAGATCGATGGCCACGACCCGTCCGTCTCCGCCCGCCGCCCCGACCCGTTCGGCGGCGACTTGCGACCAGCCGCCAGGGGCCGCACCCAGATCGACCACGGCGCCGCCCGGCTTGAGCAAGGCGAACCGGTCGTCGGTCTCGATCAGCTTGAAGGCCGACCGCGAACGGTAGCCGCGCTGGCGGGCCTCGCGCACGTAGGGGTCGTTGAGCTGGCGCTCGAGCCAGCGCCGCGACGACGTCTTGCGGCCGCGCCCCTTCTTCAGCTTGACACGCAGGTCACGGGTGCCGCGGGCACTGCGGGCACCGCGCCCGCCGCCGTCGCGACCTTCAGGGGCGGCCATAGACGCCATCCTCGTGCATGAGTTGGGTCAGTATGCCCTCGCGCAGGCCGCGGTCGGCGACCCGGACCCGCTCGGCCGGCCAGGTTTCGCGGATTTCCTCCAGAATGGCGCAGCCCGCCAGCACCAGGTCGGCCCGTTCGCGCCCGATGCACGGCGATGCCGCGCGCTCGCGGTAGCTCATCGCCAGCAGGCCGGCGGTGACCCGGCCGATATCGCGGTTCTGCAACCAGCAGCCATCGACCTTGGAGCGGTCGTAGCGCTTCAGGCCGAGCTGCACGCCGCAGATCGTGGTCACCGTGCCGGAGGTCCCCAGCAGGTGATCCGGCACCGCATAGGCCGCATCGATGTCGCGCAACCCGGCAGCGAACGCACTGAGCTGGGGCCGGACATGTTCGCGCATGGCCTGAAAGCTTTCCGGCGCAACCTCCTTGCCGCCATAGCGTTCGGCCAGCGTGACGACGCCGACCGGCACCGATGTCCACGAGGCGATTTCGAAGCCGGTCCCGGTGCGGATCACCCACATCAACTCGGTCGACCCGCCGCCGATGTCGAAGATCAGCACCGTTTGGGCCGGCGGATCGACCAGGGCCGAAGCGCCGCCGACCGCCATGCGGGCCTCGGTTTCGCGGTCGATGACCTCCAGTTCGATGCCCGTGGCCCGCTGCACCCGGTCGATGAACTCCGCGCCGTTGCGGGCCATCCGGCAGGCCTCGGTGGCGATCAGCCGGTGCCGTTCGACCCGCCACCATTTGAGCTTGTTGGCACACACCCTGACGGCGCTGATGGTGCGCGCCATGGCGTCTTCGCTCAGCAGTCCGCTTTGCGACGCCCCCTCGCCGAGGCGCACGATGCGCGAAAACGCATCGACGATGCGCAGACTTCCCTCGCTCGGGGTGGCCAGCAGCAGCCGGCAGTTGTTGGTGCCGAGATCGAGCGCGCCATAGATGGGAACCGCCGAATCGCGCACCTCCACAGCCGCCGCTCGGCCGCTGTGGCGCACGCTTGCAATGGGCCCGGCGCCGGTCTTGCGCGCCGGATCATTGCGCTGCGGGTGAGCCTGGCCCACGCCGGCTCCGCTTCGCATATCCACTGTCTACCATCCTGGCCGATTGCCGCCCGGCTGCCGTTCATGCCGGCGCCGTGGCGGCATCGCGCCCAAGTCCTTCGTTGGCCTGAGTTTAGCAGCTTGGGCGCTGCCGTAAAGTCCGGCCTGGTTCAATTGGATGGCTCCCGGGCGCGTGCCGGTCTTGCCGACATGCGGGATGCGCCGATCAACTGGTCGTGCGTTCGCGACATCTGCCGTGTTCGGATTAACCGGTCATTATGGCCTTTCTGCTAGAGCTGGGGTGAAGGGATCGTATGATGCGCGGAATTGGCACTCAGGCTCACAAGGATGGCTCGGTGATGGCGGACTATGCGCGCCATCTCGGCAGCGCCATTGCCCGCCACCAGACCAACATGGCCCTGCACGCCGCAAAGAGCGAGGCCGAACTGGCCTCCAAGGCCAAGTCCGAATTTATCGCCAACATGAGCCACGAGCTGCGCACGCCGCTCAACGCCATCATCGGTTTTTCCGACATGCTTGTTGCGCTGCGCGATCCGGATCTCGAAAAGGTCGGGCAGTATTCCGGCTACGTGAAGGAGGCCGCCGAGCATCTGCTCGCACTGATCAACGGCATTCTCGACATTTCCAAGATTCAGGCCGGCAAGCTGACCGTCGATCGCGAGTTGTTCGACATTCGTTCGACTATTGAAAGTTGTGCGATGATCATCCAGTCGAAGGCCAGCGAGCGCAACATCACCGTCGCCCATGGCATCAGCGATGACACCCCGGATGTTTTCGCCGATCCATTGCGGCTCAAGCAGATCGTCATCAATCTGTTGTCCAATGCCGTCAAATTCAGCCCCAACGACAGCACGGTGACGCTTGACGTCCGGCCGACCAGCGTCGGCGGGGTCACGATCAAGGTCCAGGATCAGGGCCCGGGCATGACGTCGCAGGAAATCGACACGGCGATGGTCCCCTTCGGCCAGGTCAACACCGGCGCCAACAAGAACAGCGAGGGCACCGGCCTCGGACTGCCGATTACCGTGGCGCTGGTGCGCATGCATGGCGGCCGCTTCAACATCGAAAGCGAGAAAGAAGAAGGCACCTGCATCACCATTACGCTGCCACCGCACAACAAGCCAAAACCCCGGGCCACACCGGCCAGCACAACAGCGACGCAATAGAACCATGAACATGCAATACACTCAGGGGGCTCCCAAGCCCGATGTTGAGGTCGATCCAGACCAGGTGCCCGACGTAGAGCGGGTCGGGCGGATTGTCGCCGTGACCGGCGGCCACGCCGTCGTGTTGCTTGACACGCACGCCGACACCCCGAGTGCCGACCCGATGAAAAGCCCGGAAATCGGCACCCTGCTGAAGGTTGAGACCGAAGCATCGACATCACTTGCGCTGGTTTCGGCTCTCAGCGCGCCGATGCCCTCGCACACCGATGTCGACCAGGAGGTACGCATCGTCGAGGTCGAGTTCATCGGCGAACTGCCCAAGAACGACGACGGCACGCCGACCCATTTCCGGCGCGGTATTTCGAATTACCCCGGGCTGGGCGATGTCGTGTTCCGCGCCAGCAAGCTCGAACTGTCGATGGCCTATGCCTGTGACAGTGCGACATCGATCAGGATCGGCTGCATTCAGCAGGACCGTTCGATCCCGGCGATGGTCAAGATCGACGAACTGCTCGGCAAGCACTTCGCGGTGCTCGGCACCACCGGCACCGGCAAGTCGTGCTCGGTGGCGCTGATCCTGCGCCGCATTCTGGAGAAGAACCCGCAAGCTCATATCCTGCTGCTCGACGTCCACCGCGAGTATGCCGCCTCGTTTACCGACTATGCCGAGGTGATCAAGCCGGAGAACATGAACCTGCCGTTCTGGCTGCTGAACTTCGAGGAGATCGTCGAGATCCTGATCGGTCATCACGCCAACCGCGACACCGACATCGAGGTGCTGCGCGAGCTGATCCCGATGGCAAAGATGCGTTACCAGTCGAACCAGCGCAAAGACCGTTT
>JAHEJE010000257.1 GCA_024639035.1 Alphaproteobacteria bacterium | reverse complement strand
ATGGGCAAGACCACGACCATCAACTCGATCATCGGCATCGTGCGCCCGTCCGGCGGTTCCATCGAGTTTCAGGGTACCGAGGTCAGCAAACTGCCGTCGTTCAAGACCGCCAATCTCGGCGTCGGCCTGGTGCCCGAAGGCCGGCAGATATTTCCCAATCTGACGGTCAGGGAAAATCTTGTGGCCACCGCCAGCAATCATCAAAACAGAACCGATCCATGGCTCCTCGACGATATCCTTGAACTTTTCCCGGAACTGGAGAACCGGTCATCGTCCATGGGCAATCTGCTGTCGGGCGGCGAACAGCAGATGCTGGCCATCGGCCGGGCGCTGATGACCAACCCGAGCCTGCTGATCCTGGACGAGGCCACCGAGGGGCTGGCGCCGTTGATCCGGAGCAAGATCTGGGACTCGCTGGCCCGGGTCAGACAGAGCGGCGTATCGATCCTCGTCGTCGACAAGAACATCAAGGATCTGATCAACCTTGCCGATCGCCATTTCATTGTCGAAAAAGGCAAGGTAATGTGGTCGGGAACCTCCAGCGAACTGGCCGCCGACCCTGAACTTCAGCATCGTTATCTCGGCGTGTGAGCTGGCGTTCCCAAAAAACGGAGGGACACAGGGCACATGACGACCGACACATACAATGCAGTCACCGAGTTCGTCGACCGCCAGGCGGCAAGCCTGGGCGACAAGCCGGCCTTCATCGATGCGGACCGGACGCTGACTTACGGCGACCTGGCGGCACGGTCGCGCCGGCTGGCAAACGTTCTCAGCGACCTGGAGATAGGCCGCGAAGCCCGCATAGCCGTCCTGATGCTCGATACCGTCGACTGGCCGGTGGTGTTCTGGGGCGCGATCCGTGCCGGCGTCGTTCCGGTCGCCTTCAACACACTGCTGAACACCGAGCAGTACCGCTACATGCTGTCCGACAGCCGGGCCGAGGCGCTGTTCGTTTCCGCGCAACTGCTCGATACCGTGCGCCCCATACTGGACGAACTGCCGGAACTGCGGCAGGTGATCGTGACCGGTAACGAGGCTGCGGGCTTTGCAAGCCTTGACGAACTGCTCAAAGCGGCCGGAGACAGTTTCGAAACGGTTGAAACCGTTGCCGATGAAGAGGCTTTCTGGCTTTATTCCTCAGGCTCGACCGGCAGCCCGAAAGGGGTCCGCCACGTCCATTCCAGCCTGATGTACACGGCCCAAAACTACGGCCAAGGCGTGCTCGGCATGACCGCTGACGATGTCGTCTTTTCAGCGGCAAAGCTGTTCTTTGCCTACGGACTTGGAAATGCGCTGACGTTTCCGATGGCGGCCGGAGCGACGACAATTCTCTATCCGGGCCGGCCAACGCCTGAAGCCGTGTTCAATGTGCTCAAGACACACAATCCGACGCTGTATTTCGGCGTGCCGACGCTTTATGCGGCAATGCTGGCGGACCCGGGGTGTACGCCGGACAACGGATCGAACGCGCTGCGCCTGTGCGTGTCGGCCGGCGAGGCGCTGCCGGCCGAGGTCGGGATGGCCTGGAAGGAAAGATTCGGCGTCGACATTCTCGACGGCATCGGCTCGACGGAAATGCTGCATATCTTCCTGTCCAACCGGCCCGACAAGCTGCGCTACGGCACGTCGGGCGTCGCCTGCCCAGGCTATGAACTGCGCCTCGTCGACGAGAACGGTAATGAGGCCGCAGGCGGCGAGATCGGCGAACTTCTCGTCAAGGGCGACTCGGCCGCCAATGGATACTGGAACAAGCGGAAGAAAAGCCGGGCGACTTTCGAAGGCCTGTGGACCCGCACCGGCGACAAGTACACGCGCGACGGCGACGGCTTCTACCACTATTGCGGACGCACCGACGACATGTTCAAGGTGTCGGGCATCTGGGTATCGCCGTTCGAGGTCGAACAGGCGCTTGCCTCGCACGACGCGGTGATCGAGGCCGCCGTCGTGGCCCGGGAAGACGACGAAGGCCTGGTCAAACCGCAGGCTTTCGTGGTGCTCAAGCCGGGATGTTCGGATGACGGTCTGTATGACGTTCTCAAGGAACACGTCAAAGCGGCGGTCGGACCCTGGAAGTATCCGCGCTGGATCGATTTTGTCGATGACCTGCCCAAGACCGCGACCGGCAAAATACAACGCTTCAAGCTGCGCGGGTAGGATCCGGGGTTGATACGTTTGACGCCAAATATGGCCCGGCTTCGGATCGGCCTTGTCGCCCTCGCGGTCGGGCTGTCGGTGGCCATGCGCGCGGCGCAGTCCTGCGAGCTTGAACTGGTGCTGGCGGTCGATGTCTCGGGCAGCGTCAACGTGAGCGAGTACGAGCTGCAGAGCCGGGGCCTTGCAGATGCGTTCCGCTCGAGTGACATCGTCCACCTGATCCGGCAAACCGCGCGGCGCGGCGCGGTGTTCATCACCATGGTGCAATGGAGCGGCACGCCGCATCAGGCGCAGATCATTGAATGGAGGCAACTGCACGACGAAGCCTCGATCGCGAAACTCGCCGAGGACATCGATAACGCCAAGCGCGCCTTCATCAACTACTCAACGGCAATCGGCGAAATGATGACATTCACCGGCGCCGTGTTCGGCCAGCGCGCCGAGCGCTGCCGCCGGCGGGTGGTGGATGTTTCAGGCGATGGGCCGAAGAACGAAGGCGGCGACGTGGGCCCGGCACGGGCGCGGTTGCTGGCCGCCGACGTGACCATCAACGGCCTGGCGATCATTGGCGAGGAGGACGGCCTGGCCGACTACTACCGCGACCGGGTGATCGGCGGCAACGGCGCGTTCATGATCACTGCCCGGACGTTCGCCGACTTTCCCGATGCGATACGGCGCAAGCTGTTGCGCGAAATCGCCCCGTCGATCACGCAAAGGCCGCGGCGGTCGCGCCAGCATGCAAACCTGAATTCCTGCCATCGGAGCCAGTCATCATGCTGAGGTGTTTGCTGACCATGCTGGTCGCCCTGTGGTGCGTCTTGCAGCCGGCGCAGGCCTCGCCGCGCTATAAGGCCTACGCCGAGGGTCTGCTGAAGAGCCTGCCCGGCGGCGCCGTGGTGCGGCCGGACCTGGAGAAGGTACTCAACGGCCTTGCCGTCGATGCACGGCGCAGAGCCGGCAAGCCGGCGCTCAGGCCATCGCCATTGCTCGTCAAGGCGGCCCGCGCCCAGGCCGTTGAGATGATTATTGGAAATTTCGTCGGCCATACCTCCAAGAGCGGGTTTCGCTACAAGAGCCGGTTCGAGGCGTTTGGCGGCGACGGCCGTGGCGACCACGGAGAAAATACCGCTCGCGACCGCCAGCCGGGCCCGGTCGACGGCGTCAAGGCCCGCAACCTGTTTACACAGTGGCTGAAAAGTTCCTCGCACAAGCGCAATCTGATGAACCGCTATTACGGCTTCGTCAGCACCGGCGCCGTGCAGATCGGCCATCATCTCTACGCCGTACAGATTTTCTGGGAGAAGTGAGCCGGGGCCGGACAGGTGAATTGCCCGGACCTTCAATCTCCCATAAGTTGACCCTCTTGCCCCCCAACAAAGGAACATCCATCGTGACTGTTGCAAATGGCCGGCGGTTCTTGAGCATTCCCGGACCGACCACGGTGCCGGATGAAGTGCTCGCCGCCATGCACCGCCCGGCAATCGACATCTACGCCGGCGATCTCGTCGAGATCACCGAGAGCTGCCTGCGCGATCTGAAAACGCTGTTCCGCACCGAGGGACAGATCTACATCTATGCCGCAAACGGCCATGGCGCCTGGGAGGCGGCGCTCAGCAATGTGCTGTCGCGCGGCGACAAGGTTCTCGTGCTCGAAAGCGGCCTGTTTGCCGTCGGCTGGGGCGAGATGGCCAAAGTCATGGGGCTCGATGTCGAGGTCCTGCCCGGCGACCTGCGGCGCGCGGTCGATCCGGCCAAGCTCGAAGCACGCCTGAAGGCCGACACAACAGGTGAAATCAAGGCCGTCCTCACGGTCCAGGTCGACACATCGAGCAGCGCGGTGAACGATATCGCAGCGATCGGCAGGGCGATTTCCTCAGCTGGACACGGCGCGCTGTACATGGTGGACGCGATCGCCTCGCTGGCCACCATGCCGTTCGAAATGGATGCCTGGGGGATCGATGTTGCCGTCACCGGGTCGCAAAAGGGCCTGATGACACCGCCGGGCCTGGG
>JAHEJE010000027.1 GCA_024639035.1 Alphaproteobacteria bacterium | reverse complement strand
ATCAGTTTCGGCAAGGTAGGCGATACCGCACTGAGCGAAGCCGGTGTCGCCAGAGATGCGGGCGTTCATGCCGCGCCACAGTTTCATGGCCTCAAGGATCAGCGGGATCTCGCGCTTGTCGCGACCCATCTGGCGCACCCAGCCCCAATTGCGCCCCGACTGCTCGCCGGCGATCTGACCCTTTTCGACCAGAACCGTGGCGATGCCGCGCTCGGCCAGTTCGAGGGCTGTACATGTGCCGATAATGCCGCCGCCGATGACGACCACGGCGGCGCGTGACGGTAGCTCTGTGTCGGCGGTGACAGGGTCTGGGGTGATCGGCATGGCAGAGTTTCTAGCAGGGCGCATAGTTGGTGTGGAAGGCCGGCAGCAGCAAAAATATTTGCCTTTTGGTAACCCTGTTCTTTGAAAGCCGGGGCTGATAGAGCATACCGGGCGCGCAACGACGCGCTGTTTCGGGACCGTTAAGATTTTAGATAAATGGTAGGCATCGGACATGACGGGTAAACCCATCGTCCTCGTTGCGGCCTGCGCGCTGGTTGATCCAGACGGGCGGGTGCTGATCGCCAAGCGGCCGGAAGGCAAGTCCATGGCGGGCTTGTGGGAGTTTCCCGGCGGCAAGGTGGAAGGCTCAGAGCTTCCCGAAGACGCGTTGATCCGCGAATTGAGGGAAGAGCTTGGCATCGATGTGACGCAGGCTTGCCTGGCACCGCTGACGTTTGCCAGCCACGGTTACGACCGGTTCCATCTGCTGATGCCGCTTTATGTGTGCCGACGATGGAAGGGTTTGCCCAAGGCGCGCGAGGGTCAGGAGCTGGCCTGGGTGCGACCCAACCGGCTCCGCGGATATGAGATGCCGCCGGCGGACGAACCGCTGATCAGTCATCTCATCGACGCGCTCTAGTTGCCGCATGTCCGGATGCCTAAGCCGGGAACGGTGGTGGCAAGACAGTGTGGGAAAGGTGAGTGTTATGCGTGAGTTACTGGAAATCTGGTTGCGTGAGCTGGAGCAGAAAACAGCCGATGACAAGGGCGCGGTGGCAATCGAGTATGCGATGATTGCCGGGACGGTATCGCTGGCGATTGTTTTTGCCCTCAGCGACATCGAAAGCTCGCTGACGGCGATGTATACCTCATTTGCCAACGGATTTTAGAGCCTCGGCGAGGGGCATGGTGGCGCTGCCGGGCCGCAGCGGTTTCTGCTGGCTTTCGTGTGGGGCCCAGCCGGTCAGGTAAAGGATATTCAGCGACAATGATACGCGGCCGTTTTCAAGCCGGGCTGCAGCTTGATATTCGGCCGCTGCGCGCGCCAAGAGCGACCGGGTCACCGGGGTTCGGCTGCGGGCGCTGAGGGCATTCGACCAGCCCATTGCCTTGATCTCGCGCATGGCGGCGAGAGGATTTTCATAGGTAAGTTTGAGAGGTTCGCTGTCGGCGACCGGCAAGGCAAAGCCGGCATGCTGCAACAGGCCGCCTAAACTTCGGATATCGGCAAACGGGGCGACACGCGGGCTGGCGCCTTGCGGCCTGGCGGCCTCGGCATTCAACCAGGCATCGCGCAACTCCACGAGACTGCCGGCGCCAAGGAGTGCGGCAATAAACAGGCCATCCGGGCGCAACGCCCGGCAGTAGCGCGAGAGAGCGCCCGGGAGGTCATCGATGGCGTGCAGGTTCATGATCGACAAGATGCAGTTCAGGCTTTCCGGTGCCAACGGCGGAACCTCATAGTCGAGGATCAGATCGGCGCGCTTGCCCTGGCCGGCGGCGATGACGAAATCGTGCTGGGCACTCGCGCGCAGCCGTTCATCCAGCCCTGCGGGGTGGTCGGACAAGATCAGTGTGGTTGCGAACTGGCGTTTTATGAGTGCCAGACGGTCACAGATTTCCGCGTTGACATGGCCAAACAGGAAATCGGGATAATCCGGTCGGCTCAAGGCGCGCGTTATGCGTTGGCGCACCAGATGCGGGTCGAAGATCCTGGGTCGATCGCTCATTGGCCATATGTGCCGCGATGCCGGTGCCATTGCAACCGTCCCGCGTGCACGGCAAGATGACCGACATGATTGCACACAGACAGACCTTTCCTGCCGGACTTGCAGCAGTGCTCGGTACGCTCCGCGACGAGGTGCTGCCGGCGCAGTGCTTCGTATGCCGCGAAAGGGTGATGGACTCACATGCCATGTGCGCAGGTTGCTGGAACCGATTGCAGTTCATTGCCGCGCCGTGCTGTGAGCGCTCAGGTGTTCCGCTGGCCTATGATACAGGGCCCGGCACCGTCGCGCCCGCGGCCTTGCACGATCCGCCGGTCTGGGACCGGGCCCGGGCGGCGGTCGTGTTCGACGACCATTCACGCCGGCTCGTGCACGCGTTGAAATATGGCGACCGGCATGAGGTGGCGTTGATGATGGCTCGGATGATGGCACACGCCGGCGAGGCCTTGCTCGGCGACTGCCATTGGGTGATCCCGGTGCCGCTGTACCGTTGGCGCCTCTGGTCGCGGCGCTTCAATCAGTCGGCTTTGCTGGCGCAGCGGATTGCCCAGTCTACGGCTGGCGCCTACCGCCACGACCTACTGGTGCGGCATCGGCCGACGAAGGCTCAGGTCGGGCTCGATCACGTGGCGCGCAAGCGCAATGTCAATGGTGCATTCGTGGTCGATGAAGACCTGCGCATCGAGGTCGCCGATCGCAACATCGTCCTGGTCGATGACGTGATCACCACGGGTGCCACGGCCAGTGCCTGCGCTCGGGCGCTGAAAAAGGCCGGTGCGGCTCGTGTCGATGTGTTGAGTTTTGCTCTTGTGCTAAATCCGGCTCACGCCCATATCTGAACGGCTTTCCGTTTCTCGAGCGATGCCGGGCATTTGGACAACGAGCAGACAATGGCAAACAAGATCACGATATATACGGCCTTGCTGTGCCCCTATTGCACGGCTGCAAAGAAACTGCTCAGTCAAAAGGGCGCTGAATTTAACGAGATCGATGTTACGTTCAACGCCTCAGGTCGGGCGGCAATGGCGGAAAAGACGAATGGACGGCGCAGTGTCCCGCAGATCTTCGTCGGCAACAAGCATGTTGGTGGTTGCGACGATCTTTATGCGCTTGAGCGAGCAGACGAGCTGGATGCATTGCTGGCGAGCTGATGCCGGTGAGTGAAAAATTCAAGGTGGCCTGCGTGCAGATGTGCTCCGGGTTGGATCCGGCGGCCAATATTGCCGATGCACTCAAGCTTGTCGATGATGCTGTCAGAGCCGGAGCCCGGCTGGTGGTGACTCCTGAGATGACGAACGCCATAGACTCTCGGAAGGCTCGATTGAAAGAGAAGGTTGGCGAGCAAGATAAAGACCCGGCAGTCGAGGCATTTGCGCGAAAGGCGATGGCCAGCGGCATTTATCTGATGGCCGGCTCATTCGCGCTGCGTGACGGCGCTGGCGGGCTTGTCAACCGATCCATCCTTTTCGACCCCACTGGGGCAATTCGTGCCGTCTACGACAAGATGCATATGTTCGATGTCGCGCTTGCGAGTGGCGAACAGTATCGCGAATCGGCGAGTTATGTGCCGGGAAACCGGGCAGTGATCGCTGCGACCTCACTGGGACGCATTGGCATGACGGTGTGCTACGATTTACGGTTTGCCGCACTCTACCGGGTCTTGGCGCAGGCGGGTGCCGGGCTTATAACTGTGCCGTCAGCCTTTACCCGGCCGACCGGCGCCGCCCATTGGGCTGTGCTCTTGCGGGCACGGGCGATCGAGACGGGAGCCTTTGTAATTGCCCCGGCCCAAAGCGGCGAACACGAGAGTGGCCGCAGGACCCATGGCCATAGTATGATCGTTGCGCCATGGGGCGAGGTTCTGGCCGAGGCCAAGGAGGCTCCTGGAATCATTCTCGCCGATATCGATCCGGCAGCAGTTATGGCGGCGCGCCGGCGCATAACGGCCCTGGAGCACGACCGGTCTTTTGCCATTCCGGTTCAGTGAATGTGATGAGTAACTGATGATTCGCTACGACCTGATATGTGATCGGGGCCATGCGTTTGATGGCTGGTATCGCGACAGTGCGGCATTCGACGATCTGAAAGGCGCCGGCTGTGTCGAGTGCCCTGTTTGCGGAACCGACAAGGTCGACAAGCAGCTAATGGCGCCGCAGCTGCCGGCCAAGTCAGAAAGCTCGGAAACGGCCGGGCAGCAACCGGTGTATGCCGGTCCACAGGGACCGAAGCAGCGGGCATTGCTGGAGGCGATGCGCAAGGTGCGCAGGCATGTCGAAGAAACGGCTGATTATGTCGGCGAGAAATTTCCCGAAGAAGCGCGCAGGATGCACTACGGTGAGACCGAGGAACGCGGCATCTACGGCGAGGCCACCGAAGTGGAAGCCAAGGACTTGATCGAAGAGGGCATTCAGGTGTCGCCATTGCCCAAGCTGCCCGAGGAACGCAATTAGAGCGTTTTTTGAACAAGGACGGCGTTGTTGCAGGGGGTGACTTACTGCAGACGCTTTCGGCGCCATGTTCGGAGTTGCGGTTGGTCTCGACCCTAGAACTTGGCCAAATCCTCAACCATTTGGGTCAGCCTGGATACGCTGAGAATGCGCAGGTCACGGCCTGATTTCTCCATCACACCGATGTCGATGAGATGGCGCAGTTCGCGCGTTACGGCCTCCCGGTGGGTGGCCACTCGGTTGGCTATCACAACATGGGTTGGCGCCGGGGAGATCACGGCGGTATCACTGGCCGCCGGATCTTCGCGGGACAGGCGCAGCAACTCGGCCTGAATTCTATTGCTGACAGCCAAGGTGCCGAATTCGTAAATTCGCTCTGTGAGAAAACGAACCTGCTGACTGAGGTGTATCAGAAGAGCCCGGGCCACTTCATTGTGCGTCTCCAACAAATCCCAGAAAGAGGCTTGCGACAGATAGGCGACACTGCAAGGTTCCAGTGATTCGATGCTGGCCGAACGGGCTTTGCCGTCGATGGCGGAGAGTTCGCCGACAAAGTCTCCTGCGGAGATATCGCGGAAGGTCACGACGCGGCCGTTTGCCGAGTAGATGTTCACCCGGGCGCGCCCGGAGGTGATGAAGACGACATCCTTGGAGCCATCCTGGTGGCGAATGATCTGAGTGTTCTTCTCGCAGCTTCGCCAGCGGCACTTTTGTTCGATATTAGCAAGAACGTCAGGGCTCAGGGCTTCGAATATGCTGACCCCAATGAGAGTATGTGGCGCGCTCATTTGCAGATTCCTCATTGTTTTTCTTGGGCCTATCGCCACAGCCCTTTGCTAGCCTTGCATGAATAACCTAGGGTAAGTCGATTGATTTATTGCCTCGTCCGCCATGTGCAGGCACACCGTTGTTCCGCGATGGTATCACAATGACAGCCAATCAGGCGATGCACACAAAAGGCTACATGAAGGGCGCACACCGTAGTGTAGCGCCGGAACAGACCATTGCCCGAGCCGAGCCGCACTTTGCGCGATGCGGCATTACCCGAGTGGCCAATGTCACCGGTCTGGATCGGATCGGCATTCCGGTGATCATGGTGATGCGGCCGAACTCGCGTTCGGTAGCGGTGTCGCAGGGCAAAGGTGTGGATGTCATGGCGGCAAAAGCCTCCGGCATCATGGAGGCCATCGAAACCTGGCATGCCGAACGGATCGATGTGCCGATGCTCTATGGGCGCGCAGACGATCTGACGGCGGTGCATCGGCTGATAGATGTCGCGCGGCTGCCGCAGGTGTCCGGGTCTGTCTACAATGGGCAAAAGCGACTGATGTGGGTACAGGGCGGCGACTTGATGGGCGGGCCGGCGCGTTGGGTTCCCTATGAGATGGTCCACACCGACTACACCCATCCGCGGCCGGAAGGACATGGCTGCTTTGCCTGTTCCAGCAACGGTCTGGCATCAGGCAACAATCTGCTGGAAGCGAATATCCATGCCATCTGCGAGATCATCGAGCGCGATGCCACCGGTCTGTGGTATCTGTCCGCAGAGACCGAACGGGCCTGTCGGCGGCTTGACTTGTCGAGTGTCGACGATGCGGAATGCAGCGACCTGATTGAGCGCATTGCAATGGCTGATCTCGATCTTGCGGTGTGGGAGACGACAAGCGATGTCGGGGTGCCGGCATTCTACTGTCTGCTGAGCGGCAATGAGCATGAACATGTCGGCGAGGGTGCCGGTTGCCATCCGTGCAAGGCGGTGGCGCTGTCGCGCACTCTGACCGAGGCGGCCCAGACCCGATTGACCTACATCAGCGGCGCCCGTGACGACATGCTGGCGGATGAATTCACCGAACGTGGCCGTGCCGAAAAACAAGGCCTGGCGCGGCGGCTGACCGCGACGGCGGGCCGGCAGATCGATTATTCGGATATCGCAGAGATGCCGAGCCTTCGCCTGGATGAGGATTTGCAGGCAATCCTGGGCCGACTCGGCCGTGTGGGTATCGCGCAGGTCATATCGGTGGACTTGACCAGGCCCGATATCGGCATTGCCGTGGTGCGGATTGTCATTCCCGGACTTGAGGCACCGCACGACGACCACGGGTATGTGCCGGGCCGGCGCGCCCGCGAGGTCATGCGAGGTGCCGGATGAGTGTTGTCATCTTCTCGGGGCCGACGATTTCGCCCGACGAAGTTGCCGGACGCATCGATGCGGTGTGTTTGCCGCCAGTTGCGCAGGGCGATATCTGCCGGGCGATGGATATGGAACCCAGGGCGATCGGAATCATCGACGGTTATTTCCAGGGGGTACCGGCGACCTGGCACAAGGAGATCCTGTGGGCGTTGTCGCGAGGTGTGAGAGTGTTCGGCAGCGCCAGCATGGGGGCGCTGCGGGCGGCCGAATTGCACAGCATGGGGATGACCGGGGTCGGACGGATTTTCGAAGACTTCAAGGCCGGCGTTCTGGAAGACGATGACGAGGTAGCGGTGCAGCATGGGCCGCGGGAACTTGGCTATCCGGTGTTGGGGGTGCCGATGGTCAATCTGCGTGCCACGGCGGCCCGGGCGCTGCAAGACGGCATCGTCGGGCGGGCGTTTGCCGATGAGCTTGTTCGGGTCGGCAAGACAACGTTCTACAGGGACAGAACCTGGGAGCTGGTGTTCAGCCGGGTGGGCGGCGACCACGTGCCGTTCCGGGCGTGGCTCGAAGGCGGATATGTCGACCAGAAGCGCATTGATGCCGAGGCGATGCTGTCGGAGATGCAGCGCCAGCTTGAGTCCGGACTTGTGCCGCCGGAACCGGGTGAACCATTTCAATGGACGTTGGTGTGGCAGCGTTTGCTGGAGAGCAAAGCGGCAAGCCACGATGCCGAAGTTCTCGATGAACTGCGATTGTTGCCGGAGCTCTTTGGCGAGCTGCGTGATCGTGCGCGAATGGGCGCACTGGTGCTGGGCGGGGCCGGTGCATCGGGCGCCGAAATTGCACCCGTCGAGCGGCAGGCGCTGAAAACGGCGCTTCGTGAGCGGTTTGGATTGATGCGGCAGGCCGACTTTGCCGACTGGATGGCCCGGAACGAATTGTCGTCCGAAGCGCTTGACCAACTGGTGGCTGAACAGGCGCTGTGCCAGGTGGTGCTTGATGAAGTCGATCGGACACTGGGCGCCGATCTTGTTTCGGCCGCAAAACTGGATGGGCATTTCGAAGCGCTGAAACAACGGGCAGCAGACAAGGCTGCCGCCATTGGCAGTGAACCGGCACTGGCGCGCTGTGGCGTGCTGGGGGTGCAACTGGTGCAATGGTATTTTCGCGAGCGGTTGGGGCGTGATGCGCCGGCGCGCGCAGCAGAACATGCCCGCGAACACGGATTTGGCTGCTTAGAGGACTTCCACGAGTGTCTGGCCAGGGAGTTCCTCTATATGCAGGCGCGTGACAAGACAGACAAGTTGCCTTAAGGTTAGGTATCGCAATGATCGCAGCGCGGATCGAACATGCTTGAAAATGATGTGTCGGGAACCCGGTTCAGGTTGTTTCCGCAGGCGCCGGAAGTCGACGAGGATGGCGAGCCTGAAACGGTCTACGTCTCGTCACCGGCGGGGAGCCTGGGACCGGGGCCGCAAGATGAGCGGATGTATGCGGTCAACACCATCGGCAAGCCCCGGCACTATGGCATGCACAAGAATGGGATGGGCGACCCCTACCTGTTCCTGCCACCGTGGAACGGGGAAATTCACCAACCGCCCGAACCGGGACCTGGCGGCCATTTCGATCACCTCGAACCTGGCACACCGGAGTTCGATGCTGCCCATTTGTTTGGCGCGACCCGGTTTACGCTGGATGTGTGGGAGCGGTACTTCGGCCGCCCGATCAAATGGCACTTCAGGGACGATTTCGACAGACTTGAACTGTCGATCATGCCTGACGTCGACAATGCCTTCATGGGATGGGGATTCCTCGAAACCGGCGGCATGCATGTCGATGGGGCCTATCGACCGTTCTGGCTCAACTTCGATGTCATCGCTCATGAGGTCGGGCACGGCATCATCTATTCCGAGGTTGGCATGCCGGCCGACGATATCGATAACGCGGAATACTACGGATTCCACGAATCGGCGGCCGATCTTTCAGCGTTGATTGCATCGATGCATTTCGATTCCGTGATCAACGGGCTGCTCGATAACACCAGCGGTAATCTGTACACATTCAACCGGCTCAACCGGTTCGCCGAGACTTCAGATAACAAGCAGATCCGCGTGGCGGCCAATGACAGCCGCCTGTCCGATTTTGCCGCCGGATGGGACAGCGAGCACAAGTTGTCACAGCCGCTGACCGGGGCGATGTTCGATGTGCTGATCGACGTGTTCCACGAAAACCTGCTCGATGCGGGGCTGATTCCGCCCGAGATGGAGGATCTGTCGGACAAGCTGGAGGGCGATCCGCGCTATCTCGACATTCTGCAGGGACAGTTCGATCAGTATTATGCCCGCGATCCACAGGGCTTCAAGGACGCCCTGTTGCTGGCCCGGGATTATCTCGGCACCTACCTGGCTGATGCGTGGCGAATGCTTGATCCGCGAACCATCAGTTACAGGGGGGTCGGCAACGCCCTGATCGATGTCGACGAGGCGATCACCGGCGGCCGCTTTCGGCGCATCATCAAAGTGAATTTCGAGATGAGGGACATCGACCGGACAAGGCCCGGGCCACGGCTTAAAAAGCCCGACAAGACAAGCCATCTGTTTTCTGATCGCACGGTGACGCCGCAAAATTTGCACAAAAGAGTGCACGCCTGAGTTGACGGGGAGGTAATTACCGCGTAAAAGTGACGTTGGGGCAGGAAGCAATTTTACAGGATTTTAAGGCCATGGCAGAAGAAACTCTCCTCAGCTCCACAAATGTTTGGCTATTCGGCCGCAAGATTGCTGACCTGAAGATCGATACTGCCGTCAGCCATGACCCATTCATAACCGGCGACCAGTCGAACAACAATTTCCTGAGCAATCAGTTGAATGCTACCGCTGGCGGTGCCGCGCCGGTGTTTGCGCGCATCTACGGCTTTGCCTATGCAGGCATTTATTGTGAACTTGAAACACCTGCGCTCTATCTGGTGCACGGTGATGGAGAGGAAGCCGCGACCGCTGCAAAATCAGGTGGCGCAGGGGGCAATTCCCGCTTTGCGCGCGCGCCCAACGACCCCAGCAGAACCGGTATCGCGGCGGCGGACTTCCAGTTTGCCGACGGTCTGCAAGTTTGGGCCTTCGACAAGGGCGATTTTTCCATTCGCCTGGATGTCAGCAGCGGACCTCTTGATCAGATCCTGCTCGACCTGGAAGGTTGCGATTCCAGCCCAGGTATCGCGGGGTCTCGGGTTGCCGGCTCCCGCGTCTCGGGATCGCGCGTCTCGGGATCACGTGTTTCAGGCTCTCGTGTCTCTGGGTCTCGTGTTTCAGGCTCGCGGGTCAGCGGGTCCAGGCTGGGCGGTGATTGAACCGCTGCCATTGCTGTTCCATCTGCGACTAAATTTTCGACCGGAGCAATCCAACTGTTGCACGCATTGGGACCCGCAAAAGATTTGCCATTCGCTGACCTCAAATACCCGGCGCTTTTTTATTTCAGGCCGGCCTTCTTGAGTCCCTCAATGAAGTGCAACATGTCGTCGTTGTTGAGATCCGGCTGAATTTGCGCCCAGTGTTCAAGTGAAAAACCGGGATGGGCGCGCATGACCTGGTCAGCATGCTGTCTTGCCAACTCGGTCTGGCCCAATTGTGCATAACTTGCGGCCAACAGGCGTTGCCCCTCGGCGGGGTTGTTCATCTTGGAAATCGTATCGATAACTTCCTGATAGCGTCTCTCGCCGTACAGGGCGCCACCGAGATCCCACAAGTACTGATCGGGAAAGTATGGGTTCAACCGCATTGCTCTTTCAAAAAGCTCGATCGCCTCACCAGTGCGGCTGCAGTGGGACAGGGCGTCGGCCATTTCGGCCAGCAAATCGGCGTCGTTTGGGTTGAGGTTCACCGCGCGTTCGTAGGCGGTGATCGCGGCGCCGTGCTCTTTTCGATACAGATGGGCATAGCCCAACTCGCCATAGCCGCGGGCGTCGCTCTGGTCGAGCAAAACCGCGTTCTGGGCGTACTCGAGCGCCTTATCGAGAGGATGCTCCTCATCGTTGATCCAATTGTAGCGCCAGCCCACATTCAGAGAACGTGAAATGCCCGCCGCGGCGCGGGCATACTCGGAATCCAGTTTATTTGCCGCACCATAGAGCTCCTGAGCAGCGGCATTGTCTTCGCGGCGGTATCTGAAAATGTGCTGTTGGCCCTTCAGGCTCAAAGAATAGGCTTCCAGGAGATTCGGTGGCGTAATTATCGCGCGCTTGCGTTCAGCGGCATCGATCTGAACAGCCGTACCGGCCACAACCATGCTGGTAATGTCATCCTGAACCTCAAAGATGTCCTCAAGGGTGCGATCGTAGTGCTCGCCCCAGACCATCCGGTCCTGCTCGGCATCGGCCAATTCGATCGACACGCGAATGCGATTTCCCACCTTGCGGACACTGCCCTGGGAGATGTAGCGGACGCCCAACTCCTGCGCGGCCTGTCTGGCGCCGACGGCTCGGTCTTTGTAGATGAAAGCAGAATTCCGGGCGATAACGAACAGGTTGTGGAACTTTGACAGACTCGAGGTAATGTCCTGGGTGATGCCGTCAGACAGCCATTGATCTGCCGGATCTCCGCTCAAATTGGTGAACGGGAGGACCGCGACGGACGGTTTGTCCAACACCCTCTGCCGCTCGTGCGACGAACGGCTGCGCGGACTCGCCGCCTGAGTGGCGCTGGAAACCTCGTATAAGACCCGATAGACCTCAATGGGTTCGGAAATGTTCTTGAGGGTCTGTAGGCCAAGGCATTCATAACCGTAGACCAGACGGGTCTTGACCTGGTCGTAGACGGCGGCACTTATGCAGACGCCACCGGGATCGGCGAGACCTTCCAGGCGGGAGGCAACATTTATGCTGTCACCGTAAGCGCCGGTCTCATCGTGCATTACTTCGCCGAGATGAACCCCGACGCGCATTTGAATGGGCATGTCCTCCGGCTTGCCGAGATCGGAGATGGATTGCTGGGCCGCCATTGCGCACTCGACCGCGCTGACGGCACTGCCGAACAAGGCAAACACCCCATCACCGCGCACCTGTTGGATGCGCCCGGAAGTTTTCTCGCATTCGGCTTCAAAGGTGTGCACGGCCTGCTTGACGAGTTGCTGCGCCAGCTGTTCATTCTGGCCCATGAGGCGCGAGTAACCGACGACATCGGCGAACAGAATTGCGCCGAGTCCGCGCTCGGGAGCCTCGTCATTGTCAGTTCTTTGTTCCACCCGCTGCGACATCCCGCTCACTGCCTATATGCATTTTAGGCATAAAGGGCCTCAAGGCGCAGAGAAAAATGTGCTCAACTCAATGTGATGTCAACATCCGAGATCGGAACACGGGCTAGACCTCGGCTGAAGCCGAGTAACCGCCTGGTCGTTTGGGAAATGCTGGCGGCGGCTTTTCCAGATCGTCAGGAATACTGCTGTGGCCAAGGATTGCTGGAGCGCGCGTCGCGGCCGAAGCGGAGTTCGATGTTGTCGTTCTTCTTGTTCACCACCGCAGAACGGCCGTCCTGCCAATCGCTTGCAAGGAGCCCGACAACCATTTGGTCAAAGTACTGACCGCCACTGAACCGCGCCTGGCGCATGCGGCCTTCTTCATGGAAACCCAAGGAGGCAACAAGATTGCGGGTTACCTCGTTATCGGCGCGATAGTAGGTGGTGATCCGATTCATCCGCAGTTCGCTGAACGCCATGTCGATCAGCATGGCGGCAATCTGCATTCCCAGGCCCTGATGACGCATCTCGCGAGAGAGAATGATCGGCAACACGCAATCGCCATTGGTGTGGCTGATCGCCTCTATACCGGCCAAACCGATCAGTTCTTCCTGCTCGTTTTCGATACTGTACCAAAAGCAGCTGCGGGGCAGATTGCCGGTGATCGCCCTTTCCCAGTCCTTGTGCAATATTTCTTTGTTGACGGGCAACGTGGACTGGCTGTCGAACAGCGTTAGGTCGGAGAGGCGCTCGAACCACAACGCAAGAACAGCAATGTCATCGACCTCCATGGGACGCATATAGAACTGCTTAGCAGCCTGGTTGGCCATGTTCCCGCCTCCTTTAGCGGATGGGCACACACTTTATCAGGCAACAGCCGGTCGAATTGTGGCTTTTGTCACACTTGCATTCATTGGCCGCTCTGCCGCCAACAAAGTCGGGCACACGGTGCAATGAGGGATACATCATATCGACGGTTTCCCGGATTGTCGCGAGGCTTGCCGCTTGGTGTGAATGCAAATGAAGATTCCTGCCCTGAGTGTGTGTTTCCCCACAGGGCCAGATGCCCTTGTGTCATAAGATTAGATCGAGAGGACTTTCAAGTCACGGACAAGAACCATGATTGTTGAACATGAAACACCTGACCGCGGCGGGTATCTGCGCCAGACAGTGGTTGCCTGGGGCATTGTTGCCGCAATTCTGTCGATCCTGCTGATTCTCTAACGGTGTTTGCCGCTGGTGGGTGCCACCGCCGGGTACTGCTTTGCTTGATTTAGACGCAGCCTGCTGAGACGGCTGGCGAGGCAGGCGGTGACAACTGAGCGGCGACAATCTCTAAGTTTTTCGCCAATGGATTGAGCCTTTGTTAACTCAAGCAAGAGATCGCTCGGTCCATGTAATTGTATTCTAAGCCGTATTTGCCAGTTTGTGGTGGCCTGAAACGATTGCAGGTCGGGGATATGGCTGGCAACAAGCAGCGAACTGAGACGAGACCGGAACGGGCCGTTGCGGCGGGTTGGCGTGCCACCACAGCATCGGGGCTTGATCTGTGGGTGTGGGTTGTGGCGATTGCTGCCGCGCTGAGTGCTGCGGCAATCTTGTTTGCCTGGTTACCGGGCCCGGTTCCCAGGACCAGCGTTGTTGCGCCCATCGCATCGGGGCTTGCCGGCTTTGCCGGCTGTGCCCTGGTGATCGTATGGCTGCGATTGCACCGCCGCATGTTGGCCTTGCACACGGCGATGACGGCGCTGAAGCAGGCAAGCGCCCAGGCTGAAGCAGCAAACCGGGCAAAGTCACGCTTTCTGGCCACCATGAGCCACGAACTGCGCACGCCGATGAACGGCGTTATCGGCATGTCCGGCCTGTTGCTGGATACGGAACTGAGCGCCGAACAGCGCTCTTATGCCACCGCAATCGACGTCTCGGGGCGTTCGTTGCTGTCGATCATCGACGAGATTCTCGATACCTCGAAGATTGAAGCCGGGCATCTCGATATCGCCGAAGAAACCATCGACCTTGTCGATGTGGTCGAGAACGCGACCGAGTTGCTGGCGCCGCGCGCGCACGCCAAAGGCATTGAAATCGCCTGCCGGATATCGGCCGATCTGCCCCGTTACGTGTGCAGCGATCCGATCCGCCTTCGTCAAATCCTGTTCAACTTGGCGGGCAACGCGATAAAGTTTACCGATAGCGGTGGCGTTTCGGTGGTTGTCGAAAAGGCGGATCGAGCTGAGACCGACAGTGGAAAGGTCGCGGTGCGGTTCAAAGTGATCGACACCGGGATCGGAATATCGCAAGACGACTGCAAGCTGGTGTTCGAAGCCTATGCCCAGGCAGCCGGCTCGGGTGAGCGACGAATCGAAGGCACCGGCCTCGGCCTGTCGATTTCCAAACGGCTGGTGGAACGGCTCGGCGGCGAACTCCGTGTCGACAGCACGCTGGGTGAAGGGTCGACATTTTCGTTCATCGTTGACATGACGGTAGGCGAAGGGTCGAGCGAAACCTTTGCGCACAATGCGTTGGCAGGGCGCAATGTGGTTCTGGTGGTGCCGGAAGGACCGAATTGCGAAGTTCTGAAACGATACCTCAAGGAATTTGGTGCACGGACTTTTGTTGTCTCGAATGGCACTGCGGCCAGCCAGATGATGAAGCGGCTCGACAAGTCCAGCGATGAGCCGATCGACATCATTTGCGACAGTTGCTTTGCTGAAGTGCTCGAGCACTCGATCGAAAAGACTGGACCATGGCCGAGCCGGGCGCATATCTGGCTGCTGCTGCAACCGGAACAGCGCGCGCTGCATCGCCGGCTGCTCGAGGGGCGAGCCATCGGTTATCTGTTGAAGCCGGTGCGTCGCGATACGCTGCTGCGGCAGTTCGTCGATCGCGATGATATCCTGGTGGCCCGGGCTGCAGCCGATCTGCGCCGGACGAGCCGGGCGGGCAAGCAAGCTGAAGCGACGCTGCGGTTGCTGCTGGCGGAAGACAACCCAATCAACGCGATGCTGGCCAAGGCCGTGCTGGCCCGGGCCGGGCACGACGTCGTGCATGTGACATCAGGTCGGGAAGCGGTGGACTATGTCCGGGCGGCATATGAGGCCGGCAGCGATACCGTGGGCCTGCCGGATGTGGTGCTGATGGACGTCATCATGCCCGAGATGAACGGCCTGACTGCAACCAAGAGAATTCGCAGCCTCGAAGCCGATCTTGGACGTTCGAGTGCGCTGCCGATTCTGGCCCTGACCGCAAACGCCCATGCAGAAGACCGCGAGGCCTGTCTTGCCGCCGGGATGAACGGATATCTTGCCAAGCCGTTCGATCAGAGTGATCTCGAAGAGGCGATTGCCGAGCTTGCCAGCATCGGCGAAGCGGCCTAGGGTCAGGACTCATTAATTAGCACCATTCTGTTTGCCAAGGAGGGCCCGAATGCTGGAAAACAAGCGCAAGACAAGGCTTTTTGCCTTATCGAGCATTGTTTGCCTGCAGGCGGGCCCTCCTTGGCAAACCCTACGGGCGCGGCGGATTTGCCCGCTGAGTGCGTTAGACAGGCTTGAAAACCAACCAGGTTTCCAGCACCTGTCTGCCTGCTCAGCGGGCAAATCCGCTGCGCAGAATGGTGTTAATTAATGGGTCCTGACCCTAGGGTTCTGCCTCGAGCAACATCTTCAACATCAGGTGGGTATGGCGAATGAACTCCGGTTCATCTGAAGACATATGGCCGCAGGAACTGCGGGTCAGCGATGGCGGCAGCAAACTA
>JAHEJE010000256.1 GCA_024639035.1 Alphaproteobacteria bacterium | reverse complement strand
CGCGACGATCTCATGGTCGTCGAACACTTCCAGCTGGCGGGCCTGGTCGATCGTGGCATCGATGACGTCCGGCACGGCAACGGCGGTGGTGCGCGATGCCCGCTCGGTGAACTCCACCCGCGACAGATCGAGCAGATCCTCGACCAGGCCCTGCATGCGCACCGCCTGCTGGTCGAGATGCGCCACCGGCCCGGCCAGGTGAGGGTATTGCTCGGTCTCATCGGCGAAGGTTTCCAGGTAGCCGCGAAACACCGTCAGCGGGGTGCGCAATTCATGCGACACGTTGGCCACGAAATCCTTGCGCAGCCGTTCCAGGTTGTGGGTCTTGGTGACATCGCGGGCGATCAGCAGCTTTTGCCCGGTGTCGGCCAAATCGGACAGCTCCATGCGCAGGATGATGGCCCCGTTGACCGGCGACGGCATGTCGACCGCGCCCTGATCGCGAGAGGCACCGATCTGTTCGATCTGCGGCAGATGGCCGAGCACTTCCACTAGCGTCCGCTTGGACGCCTCGGGCCGTTTCAGCCCCAGCAAGCGCTTGGCCGCGGGGTTGAACCAGCGCACCCGGTCACGGTCGTCGAGCAGCACGACCGCATCGGCCAACCCGCCGATCACCAGCCGCAGCCGCCGCACGATGCCGAACAGATCGCGCTTGCGGCGCCGGTTGCGCAGATTGATCGCTTGCAGGCGGTCGAAGATCCACTCCCACACGCCGAACGACACCGGTGTCTTGAGGCGCGGCCGGGCCAGCCACCAGAGCAGCCTGGCCAGGTTGAAGCCGTGCCAGCCGGCATAGATTACGGCGGCGCCGGCAACCCAATAGGCAGTGAAGCCGACGACCCGCTCGCCGGCCAGCGCCGCAATCGCAAGACCGGCCAACAGCCCAATCTCCTGTCGAATTGCCTTCACGCGGCCGTCGCTCCTTTGATGGCTGGATCAATGCCCGGCAGAGAACCTGTATCCCGCCCCGCGCACGGTCTGGATACAACGTTCTCGGCCGAACGGCTCAAGAGCCCGCCGCAGGGCGCTGACATGCACATCCACGGTGCGTTCGCCGACGTTGACATTGCGCGGCCACACCAGATCGAGCAACTGGGTACGGCTGAATACCCGGTCAGGATTGGTGATCAGCACATGCAGAAGCTCGAATTCGGTCAGGCTCAACTGCAACTCGCTGCCGTTCACCCGCACGCGGCGGGCAACCGTATCGAGCGCGATGCCACCGGCCTCGACGATGTCGGTTGCGCGATTGCCGGCCCGTCGCAGCACTGCCTGAATGCGCGCCATCAGTTCCTTCAGCGAAAACGGCTTGGTGATGTAGTCGTCGGCGCCGGCATTCAGGCCATGCACCTTGTCCTCTTCCTCGCCGCGGGCCGTCAGCATGATGATCGGCAGCTGCGCCGTTTCGGATTGCGACCGCAGCTGCCGGGCCAGATCGACACCGGACATGTCCGGCAGCATCCAGTCGAGCAGTATGAGGTCGACTTGCGTGGTGTCGAGGATTCGCCGGGCATCCTGCGCCGTCTCCGCCAGTTCATAGGCGAGCCCGGCCTTCGACAGCGCATAGCTGATCATCTCGCGAATGGCGTATTCGTCGTCGACAACCAGAATCTTGGCCAGCATATGAAAAAGTCCACAATCCACCCGTCCGCGGCCGGCACCGCGCAATCACACCCCTTTGTGCCGCAATTTGCCGAAACAACCATTGCGATGGATCAATACTAGCCCATATCGGTACGCTTGAGCGATCCCCACCCCACAACCGCCACCGCTTTGCGCAAGGCAGTCCAGGTTAAGGCTTCAGGAGCTTGAAACAGCTTGGCAATCCGGGTTTCAGGAAATCTAACGAACCGATGAGGATCCGCAAACGCTCGGTGTCATCGAGCGTCTGATGAACGGTTTCCGCCAGGTCCACCTCACTGTCCGCTGCGCGACCCACAACCCTCAGTCGCCCCGAAGAAAATCCGACAGAGTCAGGACATCAGACCTGGCTGGGGGACTAGGATTCGAACCTAGATTGACGGAGTCAGAGTCCGCTGTCCTACCATTAGACGATCCCCCAACAGCCTGTTGGCCCCGGCCCTGCTGGGCTCGCGTGTTGGTCGGCGTCTGATAGCGGTTTCGCAAACGGCGGTCAAGCGTGTCGGCGGGCCCGCCCGGACCACGGGCCGCCGGTATCGAGCTTAACGGTCGGTGAACGGGCGTTTCACGGCAAATTAATATAAATGGCGCAATATTTGCATTCAACTGCACAAGGTGCAGGCGCCGGTTTCATGGCGCGAACTGGAGTTGAAAATGAAGGCCTTTGCCATATCGATCGAGTTGTTGGCGCGTATGGCCCTGTACATGACCGTGATGACCCTGTCGCTCAAGCATATGCTCAAGGACAGAAAAGCGGTCGAGCCGCCCGCTGGCGAAGACCGCCGCGGCTGAGGCCGGCAACAGAATACGCACCCTCTAGGAATTCTGCCCCGTCGCCGGAGACAGGTAGGCGACCATGTCCTCCACGTTGACGAATCTGTACCACACGCCATCGAGCTCGACGGCCACCGAACCGTCCTGCAGCGTCATCACCCGCAAATCCTCGTAGGCCCACTCTTCGATCGCCGGCGGATGTCTGGCTGCGTCGTAAACCTCAGGTTCGGCGTCCCCAGATGTCGCAGCTACCGGCGTCGGTTCTGCCGGCGTGGCCGGTTCAGCCTGCTCAACCGGTTCGCGCCTACCCACTTCGGTGTCCTGAGGCAGGGCCCGCTCTTCGGCATGGCGCTCGCCCACCCCGCCCGGTCGATGTTCGTCCGGCACATCGGCGGGTTTCGCAGCCACCGCCTCCATGCCCCGGTCGTCGCGGCCGGCAGCACCGTTCTCTGCCAGGCCACCATCGTCCGCCACAGTTTGCGGAGCCGACGGCCGCGCCGAGCTGGAAAACCAGTTGGTATGCTCTTCGATCTTTTCCGCCACCGTGAGAACCTGGGCCAGCACGACCAGGCCGGCGCCGGCGAATATGCCGACAAACGCAATCAGGATCGCATCGCTGGCCTGCAATGCGTTCTCCAGCACAAACGGCAGCATGGCCGCAACGATGCCGACCGCCACCGCCAGCCAGCCCATGAACCTTGCAAACACCGCCATAGCTATCGGCCTCCTCATGTCTCACCCGTTATACTTCCTAACCCACAATCGTTCGTTTGGCCAAGCACAGCGTCACCCGGCTGCGGCATAAGGGTTCTTGCCCTTGCGCAAATGGATGCGCAGCGGCACCCCGATGAGTCCGAAATCCTTGCGCAGACCGTTGACCAGATACCGCTTGTAGCTGTCGGGAAGGTCGCTCGGCTTCGAACAGAACACGGCAAACGTCGGTGGCCTGGCCCGCACCTGGGTCATGTAGCGTAACTTGATCCGCCGGCCGCCCGGCGCCGGCGGCGGATGCTGCTCGAGCTGAAACTGCAGCCACTGGTTCAGCTTTGCCGTCGACACCCGTCGGTTCCAGATGTCGTAGGCCCGCATCACCGCCGGCATCAGTTTCTTCACGCCGCTCCCGGTCTTGGCCGACAGCATCACCAGCTCAACTCCGGCCAATTGCGGCAGCAGCCGGTCGATCTCCAACGCCAGTTCGCGCCGCGCCGCCGTCTTGTCCTCAATCAGGTCCCACTTATTGACGGCGATCACCAGCGCCCTGCCCTCGCGGGCGACATGGTCGGCCAGCGTCAAGTCCTGCTTCTCCAGCGCAATGGTCGCATCGAGCAGTAGCACGCAGACTTCGGCGAACTGCACCGCACGCAGACCATCGGCCACGGCCAGCTTTTCCAGCTTGCCGGTCACCCGCGACCGCTTGCGGATGCCCGCGGTGTCCCATAGCTTGATGTCACGCCCGTCGAACGACCAGTCGATGGCGATGGCGTCGCGGGTTATGCCTGCCTCCGGCCCGGTCAGCATCCGCTCCTGCCCGATCAGACTGTTGATCAGGGTCGACTTGCCGGCATTGGGCCGTCCCAGTACGGCCAGGCGTAACGGCTTGTCCGGACCGGGGACCGCATCGTCAAATCCGTCGCCGGCCTTGTTCGCAGCCGCAAATTCGCGTTCCAGGGCATCGTGCAATTCGTCCATGCCGGTGCCATGCGCCGCCGATATCGCGATCGGATCGCCCAGGGCGAGCACATAGGCATCGTACATCC
>JAHEJE010000255.1 GCA_024639035.1 Alphaproteobacteria bacterium | reverse complement strand
AGCAACTTGACCGCCTCGTTCGGGTTGACCCCGAACTTGGTCGAGAAGTCGTGCGCCGAATGTCCGATCGCCCGCAACCGGAAACGTATTGCAATCTCCACGCCCCGAGTTGCCCCGGTCACTTCGGCGATCTTGTCGATTTCAGCGACGGTATCGGCGGCATACCTGCGGCAACCATACGTGTTGAACGCCGCGGCGATCTCGCGCCGCGATTTGACCGGGTTGTGATAGTGCAGCGTGTAATCGCCGCTGGCGGCGGCCACCTGGGCCATCTCGCTTGTCGAAGCCACGTCGAACACCCGCACGCCGGCCCGCGCCACGCAGTCGAGCACGTCATGCGAGCTGTTGGCCTTGGCCGCATAGGCAACGCATCCGGGAAACCCGTCGAGAAACGCCCGCACCGACCGTTTCAACTGCTCCGGCGAAAAACAAAGCACCGGCAGATCCGGTTCTGCCACCAGCGCCAGCTGCTCGGCATCGCGATAGACCTGCCACGGCACCCCGGCATCGGCGGACTGCGTCTGCGCCAGCCGCCCGGCATCGAGCATATCGAGTGTCATTGCTGTCATGGCCAGCCTCGCGCGGTCGGTTGTTAAAAACATCGCCGCAAGTGTGACGCCGGAAAGGACCGTAGAACAGACGCCGAAATGCGGCAATTGATCGAGAATTTCGTCATATTGACGAAAATCATGCTAAAGTGACGATTATGTTGACACAGAAAGATGAAGATCTGATTTCCCTGCTGCGGCTCAACGCCCGCGAATCAGTCGCCGCCCTGGCCCGCAAGCTCGGCGTCTCGCGCACCACCGTGCAGGACCGCCTCAAACGCCTTGAACAACAGGGCGTTATCGCCGGTTACGGACTCAAACTCTCAAGCGAAATGAACACCAAGGGCATTTGCGCCTATGTGACGCTCGACATCGAACCGCGCAGCGCCGCATCGGTCACCGCGAGCCTGGCCGGTTTTGCCCAGATTGAAGCCATCCATACCGTGTCGGGCAAGTTCGACATCATTGTCCTGGTCCGTGCCGGTTCGGCCGAAGACATGGACCGCATCTTGGACGCCATCGGCATGATCGACGGCGTCCGACGCACCGAATCTGCGATGATCCTGTCGACCAAGCTGGACAGACGCTGACGGCTTGACTACCTGTTGGGCTCAAACACACCGTTCGCGGCACTGTCAGGGGACCTTTCCATGCTCATCATCACACGTTCTTGTCGCCTGCTGGCCGTTTGCATGACCGCCCTGTTGTGGATGTCCGCTTCCGGGCACGCCGAACAGCAGGTTCCGCAGAGCCGTCAGCAGATCAACCTGTCGTTCGCGCCACTCGTGTCCGAGACCGCGCCGGCCGTGGTCAACGTCTATGCCAAGCGCCTGTCGCAGCGCCGGACGCTTTCACCGTTCGGCGCCGATCCGTTCTTTCGCCGGTTCTTCGGTGATGACGGCACCTTTGGCCGGCCGCGCGAGCGGGTGCAGAACTCACTCGGCTCCGGCGTCATCGTCGAGGCTTCCGGTTTCATCGTCACCAATCACCACGTCATCAAGGACGGCACCGACATCAGGGTCGTGCTGGCCGACAAACGCGAGTTCGCCGCCAAGCTCCTGGTTTCCGACGATCGCACCGACTTGGCCGTGCTGAAGATCGAGCCGGGACGGGAAAAACTGCCCTTTTTGCGCTTCGGCGATTCCGATACCCTGTCGGTCGGTGATCTTGTGCTAGCAGTCGGCAACCCGTTCGGTGTCGGCCAGACCGTGACCAGCGGCATCGTCTCGGCGCTGGCCCGCACCCGGGTCGGCGTCAGCGACTATCAATTCTTCATCCAGACCGATGCCGCCATCAATCCCGGCAATTCCGGCGGCGCGCTGATCGACATGAGCGGCCGCCTCGTCGGCATCAACACGGCGATTTATTCGCGCACTGGCGGCTCCATCGGCATCGGCTTTGCTATCCCCGCCAACATGGTTCGCTCGGTAATCTTTTCAGCCCGGGCCGGCGGCAAGGTCGTCCGCCCTTGGAGCGGCGTCGAGCTGCAGGAGGTCACCTCCGACATCGCCGAGAGCCTCGGCTTTGCCCGGCCCTCCGGCGCTCTGGTGGTCAATCTGCATCCCAAGAGCCCGCTTGCCGAAGCCGGCATCAGACGCGGCGATGTCCTCACATCCATCGGCAAACGCAAGATCGAAAGTGCCAAGGAGTTTTCCTACCGCTTCGCCACCAAGCAGGTCGGCAAGAAGATCAAGCTCGGCTACCAGCGCCGCGGCAAACCCGGCCAGGCAAGAGTTGATCTGATCGCCGCCCCCGAGACGCCGAAGCGCAACGAGACCCTGCTGCGTGAACGCAGCCCCTTCGACGGCCTTCTGGTTGCCAACCTGTCGCCGGCGGTCAGCGAAGAACTCGGCCTCAACGAGAACGGCAACGGCGTGGTCGTGATGGCGGTCAAGGGCGGCCCGGCAGCCCGTGTCGGGTTTCGCACCGGCGACATCATCGTCGAATTGAACGAACGGCGCATCGGCACCGTTGGCCAGTTGAAGAAGGCAATTTCGCAAAGCGACGGCTGGTGGGACTTTGCCATCAAGCGCAAAGGCCGGGTGCGCCGCATTCAGCTTGGCGGATAGCCCGCCTTGACGAACCTGTTCGAGAGCGCCGGTCTGGCTGACGAAGCCCCGCGCCCGCTCGCCGACCGGCTGCGGCCGGCAAGCCTTGGCGAGGTCGTCGGCCAGGACCACCTTGTCGGAGAAACCGGCGTTCTGACCCGCATGCTCAATGCCGGGCGCTTCAGCTCGATCATCCTGTGGGGACCGCCCGGCACCGGCAAGACCACCATCGCCCGCCTGCTCGCCGGCGAGACCGGCCTTCATTTCGAGCAGATGTCGGCGATATTTTCCGGTGTTGCCGATCTGAAGAAGGCCTTCGAGGCCGCCCGCGCCCGCCGCCAGGAAGGCCGCGGCACATTGCTGTTCGTCGACGAGATCCATCGCTTCAACCGCGCCCAGCAGGACGGCTTCCTACCCTACATGGAAGACGGCACCATTACCCTGGTCGGCGCCACCACGGAAAACCCTTCTTTTGAGTTGAACGCCGCCGTTCTGTCGCGCGCCCAGGTGCTCACCCTCAACCGCCTCGACGCCGATGCCATGGAGCTGCTGATCGCCCGCGCCGAAGCACTGGAAAGCCGCCCCCTGCCACTCACCGCCGGCGCCCGCGCCGCTTTGATCGCCATGGCCGACGGCGACGGCCGCTATTGTCTCAACCTGGTCGAGGAGGTCTATGCCTCCGCTGCCGACGAGCCCTTCGACGAGGCCGGCCTGGCCGACTGCGTACAGCGCCGGGTTCCCGTCTACGACAAGTCCCAGGACGGTCACTACAACCTCATTTCCGCCCTGCACAAGTCGATCCGCGGCTCCGATCCCGATGCCGCGCTTTATTATCTGGCCCGCATGCTGGTCGCCGGCGAGGATCCGCTGTTCATCGCCCGCCGGCTGGTGCGCATGGCCAACGAGGATATCGGCCTGGCCGACCCCGAAGCGGTGCACCAGGCACTCGCCGCCAAGGACGTCTACGACTTTCTCGGCTCTCCGGAAGGTGAGCTCGGCCTGGCCCAGGCCGCCGTCTATCTGGCCACCGCACCGAAATCCATCGGCATCTACCGCGGCTACAAGCAGGCCATGCGTCGGGCAAAGGAAACCGGCTCCACACCGCCGCCGAAGATCATCCTCAACGCCCCGACCAAGCTGATGAAGCAGCAGGACTACGGCTCGGGCTACAGGTACGACCCGGATCAGCCGGACGGCTTTTCCGGCCAGAACTACTTTCCCGACGACATGCCGCGCGAAACCTATTACGACCCGCCCGACCGCGGTTTCGAGCGCGAAATCCGCAAACGTCTCGACTACTGGAACCGTCTGCGCAAGGACCGGCAGCCCTGATCAACCGCCCGGTGGAAACTGCCCGGCACAGGTCGCAATCGCCCGGTCCTGAAATTCGACCAACTTGCGCTGATCGATCACCCCTTCATCGAGCATTTTCTGCACCTGCCCGACCCGTTCATCGTGACATTTCAGGTAGTCGGGATTGAGGTTTTGCCGCTCCGTTTCCGTTCCGGCGCGGTTCTGGCCCTGCGGCATCGGCGCGATCATGCGGGCCTGATAGGCATTGTGCAGATACGCCATCACGCCGAGCCCGATGACAA
>JAHEJE010000026.1 GCA_024639035.1 Alphaproteobacteria bacterium | reverse complement strand
GGCTCTGGATCTGCGCTATCTGAACGGCGAAGACTTGTCCCCGGCAGCCGACAGTGACGAAGCCGAAATCCTTCAGCACTACGGCGACGCTCATGAAGACGCCTACCTCGCCCAGCTCAGGGAAACGGGACACACGGTTTTCGAGATTGATCGTTCAACGACCACTCTGCAACAAGCTGCTGAACAAACCGCTGAAGCTCTGAGAGCGGGGTACGACATCATTTTCCAAGGCGCACTGTTCCAGGCACCCTGGGGCGGCTGGTCGGATTTTCTGGAGCGTGTCGAGCGACCATCGGAACTCGGTGACTACTCCTACGAGGTCGTTGACACCAAGCTGAAGCGCCGACCCGATCCCAAACATGTCCTGCAACTGGTCCTGTATTCCGATCTTCTTGCAACCATACAGGGCATCGCCCCTGAACATGCACATCTCGAACTGGGCAACGGCGAACGCTGGACCATGCGGCTGGTTGAGTATGCCGCCTATGCCAGGCGTGTCAGGGACAGAATTCAGGCCTTTGTCCGCGACCCGGAACCGACGAAACCCGAACCCGTCAGGGCCTGCGAGCTGTGCCGCTGGCGCGAGCACTGCGGCAAGCACTGGGAGGAAGTCGATAGCCTGGTTCTGGTCGCCGGTATCTCCAAGAGCCAGCGACGCAAGCTCGAAGCGGCGGGGATCTCAACGCTGACCGGGCTGGCAAACAGTCAAGGTGCGGTGCTCAAACTGGCCCCCGCATCGCTGGAGAAGAACAGGGCCCAGGCCAGGCTGCAGGCAGCCCGTCGCGCCGGCGGCGAGCCCGCCTTCAAGCTACGAGCCCCAAAGCCAGATCGTGGCTTCGCCTTGCTGCCCGCCCCGGCGCCTTGCGACATGTTCTACGACATCGAGGGAGATCCCTTCTACGAAGGCGGCCTGGAGTACCTGCATGGCGTCTGGTTCGCAGAAGATGGCGAGTGGGTGTTTCGTGATTTCTGGGCCCACGACCGGCAGCAGGAAGGCGAAGCGTTGCGCCAACTCATGGCGTTCTTCATCGACAGGCTGGAGAAATACCCCAACGCCCATATCTACCACTATGCAGCCTACGAGATCACCGCGCTGCGCCGCCTAGCGAGCATGCACCGGATTGCAGAAGCCGCACTGGACCAGTTGCTGCGAGAGGAGCGGTTTGTTGATCTCTACCGGGTTGTTGCCGGGGGCATGTACATCTCGGAGCCGGCCTACTCGCTGAAAAACCTCGAGGTGTTCTATACCGACGATCGGGAAGGCGAGGTCAAAACGGCTGGCGGCAGTGTCGTCGCCTATGAACACTGGCGCCAGACTCAGGACGACGACCTTCTGCAAGAGATCCGCGACTACAATGAATTTGACTGCCGGTCGACGCAACTTCTGCGCGACTGGCTGGTTGCAGAAGTCAGGCCCGAAGGGATGCCCTGGCGGCGCACAGGCGGACCCGAGACAGCGGACTTCAACGCCGATGCATTCCGGGAAAGCGATACACTCGATGAAGCCCTACGCCAGCAACTCCAACCGGTCGCAGAGCGCCATGGCGAAGACTTCGCCAACCTCCTGTTCGATCTCAGTCACTTTCATGAGCGGGAGAAAAAGCCCGCCTGGTGGTCGGTCTTCGACAAGACTGGAAATGAGCTTGATGATCTGATCGACGACCTAGATTGCCTGGGCGGACTAGAAGCCGACGGCCCCTCCGAGCGGGATGGGAGGTCACACGTCCGGTCGTATACATTTCCGGAACAGGAAACGAAACTGACCGAAGGCGCATACAATGTTGCGACACCGGACGGGCCAAAGACTGCAATGCTGAGGGAACTAGACCTGGACGGCAGCACTGCGGTGGTGAGTTTTTCGACGCGTCACTTTGATGAAGCCCCTGAGGCTTTGTCTCTGTTACCAGCCAGCCCACTTAATACCCAGCCGATCGAAGCCGCTATCGAACAAGTGATCGGATCAATCATCGACGGCACCAACCGATATCAAGCCGTTGAAACATTCCTGCTGCGAAAGGCACCCGAATTGCGAGGCAGGAAACCCAACGCGCTCGTCATCAACAACGGTGAGGATTTGATCGAGGAAGCCACTCGAGCCATTTCCTGCCTGGACCACAGCACGCTACCGATCCAGGGACCGCCCGGCACCGGCAAAACATACATCAGCTCCTGCGCCATTCTCGATCTGATCCGCCATGGCAAGCGCATCGCAGTTGCATCCAACAGCCACAAAGCAATCGACAACCTGCTGCTCGCCGTTCTTCAACGAGCCGAAGAGGCGGGCGAGGTCGTTACCGTTGCAAAGAAGATCGGCGACGAACTGCACGGCCCTTTGGGCAATCAAATCCATCAGACACGCAAGAACGATGATCAAAAACTGCATGAGTCTGCACTGGTCGGCGGGACAGCATGGCTGTTCTCGCGATCTGAGTTTGACCAGCACTTCGACTATCTGTTCGTTGATGAAGCGGGCCAGGTTTCGTTGGCAAATATCGCAGCCATGGGCACATGTGCGAAAAACATTCTCCTGGTTGGAGACCCGATGCAATTGCCTCAGCCCATCCAGGGCGCCCATCCCGGCGAAAGCGGAAAGTCGGCGCTGAAATATCTTCTGGCCGATCATCACACCGTGCCGGCAGACCGCGGCATCTTTCTGCCCACAACACGCCGCATGCATCCCGACGTCTGCACGTTCATCTCTCAAATCGTCTATGAAGGACGACTGGGCAGTGACGAAGGGACTGCACGCCAGTGGCTGGAACAGGCAGACGGGCTGCCAGCGTCGGGTGCCCATCTCATACCGGTGGAGCATGACGGTAACAGTCAGACATCCAGGAAAGAGGCTAAAGCTATCCGCGAGGTGATCAATCGGTTGATTGGAAAACGCTTCAGGGACAGATATGGTCACGAGCGCGCCCTGACAATTGAAGACATTCTCGTGGTGGCGCCTTACAACGCGCAGGTCAATGCGCTGAAGAGAGCGCTCCCGGACGATGCCCGCATCGGCACCGTCGACAAGTTCCAGGGCCAGGAAGCGCCGGTCTGCCTGTTGTCCATGACCACTTCGTCTGCCGATGAACTGCCACGCGACATCGCGTTTCTATTCAGTCTCAACCGGATCAATGTCGCGATATCGCGAGCGCAGGTCCTGTCGCTGGTATTCGCCAGTCCGCGGTTGCTCGAGGTACCCTGCAACACTGTTGAGGACATGAGATTTGTGAACACGGTCTGCGCCCTTTCCGAAGTTCACAACGCAGTCTGACGAGAGCTTTCCAGCGTCGGCAGCACATAGTTGCTTTACTGGGTTTTGGTGCGGAGGATTTCGAGCGTCATTGGGTCTTGTTCGCCGTTGCAGTACTTGTCCAGGGCCTGCTTAAAGACGCGCGGTGCCCCGGGCACTCTGGAGAACAGTGTCATCGAGGACCGGAATTTCAGATTGTCCGGCGAACCAAAGATCTGCTCGAGCGTTCGGTCTTTCACAGTCAGCAAGACCTCGGTGCACTCTATCAGACGCGGACCCAATATCGGGTATTCGAGGTAGGCTCGCGCGTCTTCAAGGTCTCCGAGGCCGTATTTCAGTGCGGTGGGGGAGCGGCCCAATTCGCGCAGTTGCGGAAAGATGAACCACATCCAGTGCGATCGTTTCAGGCCTGCGCGGAGCTCGCCCATAACCGTTACGTACACTGGCTCTTGCGCTGTTAAGAAGTGACCGAAATCAGAAGTTGCGGTGGTTTGCACGTCAGTCGGTGCCATTTTAAATTTCAAGCTAATCGTCCACAACAATATCTGATGATAGTTGAGCGAAACCAACTTTATTCGACGAATTTAGCCGAACAATTCGGAATGCCAAGATAAATCATGGGTGAGTTAGCTCCGTGGCGGCAGTGTACAGATCCCCCGTTGTGTCCCATCCGTCGCTCTCCACTTTCCTTCGATATCAGTTGCTGCTCAACTAACGCTACTAGCCTTCTTGCGTTTCTAAGAGCCCGGTTCAAAAGTTTATGAGACATAGCAATAGGTTGCCAGGCGTCAAATATCTCCATTGGTAGGAGCAAGCAATCCATATCGCGCAACAAGGCCCGCTACCAGCAGCATGGTTGCCGTTGTGCACTGCTCATGACCGAGGTCAATCCTGGATCGTTCCGGTGTTCACCGGCTTCACCAGAACGACCGGCGCGTTTGCGGCGCGAAACAGGCTCAGCGCCGCCGCGTCGTCGCTGAAGGGCTCGCCTTCCAGGTCTGCGACCACGAACGATGGCGTGACGTGCATGAGGCCGGCGAGCATGGACCGCGTTGCACCGGGGAAAAACCGATGGACTTCCAGCTCGGCGGCAGGCCCGATGGTTTCGTGGGCGCGGTGGATGATCCGATCGGCCTCGCGATCGTTTGATGCAATGGCAAACAGCATCAAGCGCGCTCTCGTTGCCTTGGCAATGCGCGCAGCGAGTAGCACGGTGCTGTTGCCGGCTGCGTCTCCGTCGTCTATCGCTATGACCGGGCCTTTCGGCCTTGCGCCCTGCTGTTTTCCGGCCACCACCACGCCACGGGCATGACGGGGGATGGACCGCAGTTCGTCCATCACATCGTGGGCATCGAACCCGCGCCGCTGGCTCGGTACGACCAGAAAATCACCGGTCGCCAGCGACGCCTGAATGGTCTCAAATGCATCGCCGCGTTTACAACTGAATGACCACTTGACCTGCGATGTCTCGGCGCGCGCCGAAAGGGTTTGCCGGCACGTCACCGCACCGCGCGAGATCGCCTGTTTCATCAACTCCGGCGTCAGGGCCTGCGGCCGGCTGGCCCCGGCGCTGAGTGCACAGGCGAACGGCAAGCCTGCCAGGTCCATCATTGCGTCTTCTTCGATGTACAGCCCAACCACTTCCGCCTGCAGGGCAGAGGCCAGAATTGCGGCGGCGGAAACCGGTGACTCAACGTCGGATGCAGTCTTTAGTCCCACGACGATTCTGCACTGACCGGGTTGCTGTCGTGATGTCGTCATGTTTTACCTGCGAAGTTTTCAGTCTTGTCGCCATTTTCACCAAACTGCTTGCGGACATTGGCAAACCGCCGCAGCTGGTCCTCGACCAGCGCATTGATCGAGTTGGCTGGAAACCGGCCATCCTTGCCGCGTTGCCCGGCAGGCATGCCGGTGAGCAATTCGATGCCTTCAGCGATTGTATCAACAGGATAAATGTGGAACCGTCCCTTGGCGGCCGCTTTGACAACATCCGGTCGCAGCATCAGGTGCGCGACATTTGCAGACGGGATGAGTACGCCCTGGTCCCCAGTCAGACCGCGCGACAGGCAGATGTCAAAGAAACCCTCGATCTTCTGATTGACCCCGCCGATTGCCTGAACCTGGCCGTTCTGATTGACCGAACCGGTCACCGCCAACGATTGTTTCAAAGGCACGTCCGCCAAGGCCGAGAGCAGTGCATAGAGCTCGGCCGACGACGCACTGTCGCCGTCGACGCCACCGTATGATTGCTCGAACACGATACTGGCCCATAGAGACATCGGCACATCGAGCGCATAGTTCGCGGCAAGGAAGCTCGACAGGATCAAGACGCCCTTGGAGTGCAAAGGGCCGCCGAGTTTCGTTTCGCGCTCGATATCGATGACCTTGCCGGACCCCATGCGGACGCGCACGGTAATCCGCGAGGGTCGACCGAAACTGAAGCCTCCCAGGCTGATGACCGAAAGGCCATTGATCTGGCCGACCGCTGCATCCTGCGTGTCGATCAGGACAATTCCGCGCTCGATCACCTCCTGGCTGCGATCGCGAATTCTCGCGGCGCGCTGGACCTGTTCTTCGACCGCCCGGTCAACGTCTGCCGCTGTGATTTGCCGCCGGTTTGCCGTGCCGGTCCAGAAGTTGGCCTCCCGCATCACGTCGGCAAGGCGGCCGACGCGCAATGACAGTCGCTCGGCATCCTCGGAGAGCCGCGCGGCTTCATCGACGAGCCGCGCCACGGCGGCCGCATTCAAGGGCCGTAGCCCCTCGTTTTGTGCAATTGTCGCGATGAGCCGGGCATAGAGCGCCGTGTTTTCTTCGGACCGGATCAACTCCTCGCTGAAATCGACCTCGACCTTGAACAGGTCGCCGAAGTCCGGGTCGAGCGTGCTCAAGAGATAGTAAAGCATCCGTTCGCCGATCAGCACGACCTTCACCTTGAGCGGAATCGGCTCCGGCTCAAGCGAGATTGTGCTGGTGATACTCAGATGTTCAGCCGCCGATACAATGGTGATCTTCTTGCTGCGCAGCGCCCGTTTGAGCGCTTCCCAGGCGAACATTTCGGTGAGCAACTTTCGCGCGTCGATAATCAGATAGCCGCCATTTGCACGGTGTAACGAACCCGGTCTGATCATCGTAAAGTCTGTGACCAGCGCGCCGAACTGGGACATGTGCTCAATGCGCCCGACCACATTTGCCAGCGTTGGGTGGTCCTCGACAACCAGTGGCGCGCCTTTGCTGTCGCCGTCGCCATCATTGGCGATCATGACATTGATCAGGTAACGGTTGAACTGCGGTTCATGAGTCCGTGCGGCCAAGTTCTGCGTGTCAGGCCTATTGCCGTCTCCCTCGGTGGGTTGCAGGAACAATTCGACGTTCTGCACCAGATCGGCGCGCACATCGGTGAGCCGTTTCTGAATCGCGTCAACACCGGCGAACTGATCTGCAACCGATTTGATCGACGCATCGACAATCATGCCCGTCAGCTCGGCATTGAGATTGTAGATTTGTTCGCGGCGTCGTTTTTCGAGGATTGGAAAGCGCTCCAGTATTGCCGCCAGATCGGACTGCAGGGCGCTGATCTTGGACTCCATGTCCTTGCGCTCCACCTCGGGCAGGGCATTGAAGACTTCAGGTTTGATGACGTGACCATTCTGCATCGGTGCCAGGGCAAAGCCCATCGGAGTCCTCAGGATGCCGACGTTCTGCGCCTCCGCCTTCTTGCGGAGGTCCTCGAAAGCGCGCTCCTGGGTTTCTTCGAAATCGGCATCAATCGCTCGGCGCTTTTCACGATATTCGTCGGATTGGAACTGCGTCGGAATCGCGTTGCGCAAGTCATCGACAAGTTCTGCCATGGCATCGCGAAACGGCACTGCCATTCCGGCCGGCAGCTTCATCGCCTGCGGGCGGTGCCCCGATGAGAAATTGTGGATGTAGACCCAGTCTTCTGGCGCTTCAGCTTCCGCGGCCTTTTCGCTCAGATAGGAGGCAATCGCCGTATGCCGGCCTGAACCCTGCGGCCCGAGCGCAAACATGTTGTAGCCCGGCTGGTCGATGCTGCTGCCGAACCACAGCGCGCCAAGCGCCCGGTCCTGGCCGATCAACGTCTGGATCGGTTCAACTTCGCGGGTTGTCCTGAACCCGAGGGATTTGGCCGTGCATATGGACCTCAGCCTGGATGCCGGCAAGGGTTTTGCTGATCGCTTTCGCTGACGTTTTGTCATCCTCGTTCCACCGCAAGCTGCTCATACATAATACGACACTGGATCCAGCTCGACGGGTTGGCCTTGATCGAGGTCAATAGCCTGGGTGTCCGTTTGCGCACAAAAATCCCGGTTATGAAGGCATGACCGGGCCACCGCTAAACTCGCGTGTGAGCAAGGAAATTACAAAAGCCACGTCAATTTCTCTGGAACTCTCGGAAATTTCAAGAATTGCTTGCTCCGTGCCACAAGTCTGCCCCTTGCAACTCAATGAGCCGAAAGCTGTCATCGGTTGAAAATCACCGATCCAATTCTCGGTTTACTGGACACCGCGTGAGGCCAGGTTCTGGCGAAGGGCCGGGAATTCGTCCGGTGTCAAAGTTTCCCTGTCCAGCAACAATTCGGCGCCTGCCGCGAGATCGCGGGCTCGTTTCTTCAGGATGCGCTTTGCCTCGACATATGCATCATCGATCAGTTTGCGCACTGTGAGGTCGACTTCGCGGGCGGTTGCCTCAGCATAATCGCGCTGGCTTACTGCCAACTGGTTGTTGCCGAGAAAGCTGGAGCGCTCTTCTTCGAGGACTGCCTGACCGAGTTCTTCAGCCATGCCGAAACGGGTGACGATCTGCCGGGCGATGTCGGTCACCTTTGCGAGATCGTCGGCCGCGCCGGTGGATATCTCGCCGAAGGTCAGATCCTCGGCTGCGCGACCGGCAAGCAGTACGACCATCCTGTCCTTCAGTTCCCCTGTGGTAATCAGGAAGCGGTCTTCTGTCGGGCGTTGCATGGTGTAGCCGAGAGCGCCAATGGATCGCGGTATGATCGAGACTTTGTGCACCGGATCTGTGCCGGGCAGGGATGCAGCGACAAGTGCATGACCCATCTCGTGATAGGCTACGCGTTCCCGTTCGGCCGGGTTCAGCAGGCGGCTGCGTTTTTGCGAACCGGCAACGATACGCTCGACGGCCTCGGTGAAGTCCTTCAGGGAGACCGACTTGCCGTTCCGGCGGGTGGCAAATATCGCCGCCTCATTGACAAGATTGGCGAGGTCGGCGCCGGTGAACCCGGGCGTCAATCCGGCGATCTTCTTCGGGTCGGCATCTTCGCTCGCCTTGATCTTGTTCATGTGGACCTTGAGAATCGCCTCGCGGCCGGTGCGATCGGGGCGATCGACGACAACCTGGCGGTCGAACCGGCCGGCGCGCATCAGTGCCGGATCGAGAATTTCCGGACGGTTGGTTGCCGCCAGCAGCACTATGCCGGCGCGTGGGTCGAAGCCATCGAGTTCGGCCAGCAACTGGTTGAGTGTCTGCTCTTTTTCGTCGTGGCCGCCAAATCCGCCGATACCGCCACGGGCGCGGCCAAGTGCGTCAAGCTCGTCGATGAAGATGATGCAGGGTGCGGCCTTGCGCGCCTGCTCGAACAGATCGCGGACGCGGGCGGCGCCGACGCCGACGAACATCTCGACGAATTCGGAACCAGAGATGGAAAAGAACGGCACCCCGGCTTCGCCGGCAACGGCGCGTGCCAGCAACGTCTTGCCGGTGCCGGGCGGACCGACAAGCAGAATGCCCTTGGGCACATGGGCTCCGAGCTTACCGTATTTTTCCTTGTCCTTCAGGAAGGAAACGACCTCTTGCAGTTCCATCTTGGCCTCGTCGACGCCGGCGACGTCGTTGAAGTCGACACCGGTTTCGGTCTCGACATAGACTTTGGCCTTCGACTTGCCGACATTCATCATGCCGCCAAGCCCCTGCTTCTCGGCGATCCGGCGAAATACAAACATCCACAAGCCGAAGAACACGAGCATCGGTACGACCCAGGACAACAGGTTGGAGATGAAGTTGCTTTCGGTCGCGCCCGCAAACTCGACGCCGGTTTGCTTGAGCTCTTCGGCAAAGCCTGGGTCTACGCGCAGCGTGGAGAACTCGATCACCCCATCGCGGGGGGATTTAAACCTACCTGTGATGCGGTTTTCGGTGACAACCACTTCGGCGATCTCCTGCTTGGCCAGCAGGTCCTGGAACTCGCTATAGGAAATCTGCGCCACCTGGCGATGCCCAACCCAGATTTGGATCAGGGTGATCGCCAGAAAAGCCAGCAGGAAGTAACCAATGTTGATCTGCTGCGTCTTGTTCATTTCGACGTGTTCCCGTGGTAAGAACCGCTCGAAAGATAGCAGGTGACATCAGCTGCAAGTTTGATCGCGATCAAGCAGCCATCCTGCAACCTCGTTGTGTGCTTTGACCCAAGTCATAGACGACGGCGCTCAACCGGTTGATGCTGAAAACCGGTTCTCCAACTGGGAGTTCAAGAGATGAGGTTATTGTTCGCCTACGGTTCAACTGAGGGTCAGACCAAGAAGATCGCGCAGAAAGCCGCTGCATACCTTCGCGAGCACAATCACAGCGTGCAAGTCATCGACGCCACTGAGCTGAAGACGGATTTCGACGTGATGCCCTTTGATGCTGCAATCCTGGCGGCGTCGGTGCACCAATGGCAACATCAGACCGAAATCGTCGACTTTGTCGGCAGGCACAAGGATTGGCTTGAAGGCAAGCCAAGCGCATTCATCTCGGTCAGCCTGTGTGCAGCCTTCGAGGAAGACAGAGCCGAAGCCCAGCTCTACATCGACCAGTTCAAGGACGAGACCGGATGGGAGCCGACATTGACGCTCTCGCTTGCCGGAGCGTTGCGCTACAAGGAGTATGACTTCATGCGGCGTTGGCTGATGCGCTTCATGGCAGGTGCAAAGGGCGCCTCAACCGACACCACGCAAGATCACGAGTACACCGACTGGGATGCGCTCAATGCGTTCCTCGATGATTTTGTGGAAGCCGCCGCCGGGCAACTGGAAAAGGCATCGTAAAGCGATGTCGGACATGGAATGTTATCGCCCGGCCAAGATCGCCGAACTGGTCGCAAATTCCGGAATAGCCAAAACCCAGCTCCAGCGTTTCGGTGACATCCTCAGCCTTCATCGTGGTACACAGCTTCCAGGCAATGATGTAACGCGAGTAGTCATCGAGGATCGTCGACAGATAGAACCAGCCCCAGCCGATGACCTTCAGATAGGTGAAGTCGGTTTGCCACAGCTTGTTTGGCCGCGTTGTCTTGTCCTTGAAGCTGTCTGCTGCCTTGATGACGATGAAGGCCGGGTTGGTGATCAGGTCATGCGCCTTGAGCAGGCGGTACACGGAGCTTTCGCAGACAAAGTGGAGAGCCCCCACTGAGTGGTCCGGGTTGAATGTTAGTGCATCGTCGGTCTCTGGTTCAATGGGACAATACTTTCCGGTGCAGGCGGACGGTAGCCTAATGCGCTGGGGGGCCTGAGAAGTCTGCGACAGCACCGAGAAACGGGCTGACGATGGCGACTGCAAGACCGGCAAGGGTGACTGCCCGGCTCCACAGGACTGTTCCCTCAACAGGAGAGGCCGCGACGGCTTGGGTAAAGTAGACCGAAAAGATGAACGTCGTTATGACAGTGGAGAACGCCGAATTCGCCCAGTCATAGGAACACTAGGCTGCTACCGGCAGCCAGCGCCACGGCGGACATCGTGGGCGGCATTCGCACGTGCCGGACGTCCCTCCTGGTGAGGTTCACTCATTTTTGCTTCCGGCAGCAAACACAACCTGCGTTTCGGCCATGTCCGGTTCGCCGCAGTGCGCCAGGATTTCGGATCGCACGCGATTACGCAACTCGACTGCGGCGGCGAAGTCATGCCCTGTCGGGACGACGGGTGCCAGCACTTCAACCCTTATCGATCCGCGGCGCGGAAACCATTGTTCACCACGCAAGATCGAGCGGGTTCCTGATATTGCAATCGGTAGAACGAGTGTCTGGGTATCACAGGCAATCGCAAATGCGCCCAGCCTGAATTGCAGCAGTCCCGGTGTCCTGAAGAATGTTGCTTCTGGAAACACGACCAGGCGGCTTCCCTGACGCACCAGATCTTTGTACGCTTCAACCTCCGTCAGGCCAGCCTCGGCAATTGCACGCTCGGCAAACCGGGCGCCGAGACGTCTTAAAAATGGTCCGGCAATGTACTGATCGGTCAGCTCTCTTTTGGCGATGAATGTCGGCTTGCCCGGCAACACCGCAGCCAGCACGACGGCATCGAAATAACTGGAATGGTTGGCGATGAAGACGCCGGTGTCGAGTGCAAGGCGTTCCCCGCCTGACACCGAGAGCGGAATCCGCATCAGCTTGAGCGAAAGGCGCGCCGCCCGGCGAACGAGGCTCCAGCGCGTACCTCGCCTTGGCAGCAACAAGACACCCACCCAGGTGATGGCGGCCAACAGGACAAGTACAGACCACCACCAGCCGGCATAGGCAACATCGGCAGTCGATCTCATGATCCGCCGCGCCTGGGTCACGCCGGACAGAATGCCAAGACGCAGAACCTGCAACCAGAACGCACGAACCGGCTGCCCCAGTTTGCCGGTGTCGAAAAGCTCCTGCATCGTGGACCGGCGAATCTTTCCGCTCGATGTCTTGGGAACAGTATGAGGAGGAGAGATGATGACCTCGTCGGCAGGCATGCCAAGCATGTCGGTCACGGCTTGTGCAACATTCTGCTCCAGTTCTGATTGCAGGGATGGGTCCGTACTGCGGGTTTCCGCAACAACGATCAGCCGCTCAGAACCGGTTCCAGGATCAGCGCTGGCAAAAGCTGCCACGCAGCCTTTGCGGATATCAGCCAGATCGCCGACCGCCTCTTCGATTTCTTCAGGGTAAATGTTGCGGCCGCCTTTGATGATGATGTCTTTGACGCGGCCGGTGATGAAGATGTTGCCTTCTGCGACATATGCCAGATCACTGCTGTCCAGCCATTCGTCGTTCAGCAGCGTCTCGGTCTTTTGTGGATTTCTGTAGTAACCGCGGGTTGAAGACGGTCCCTTGAACTCAAGCCGACCTTGCTGGCGTTCACCGACTTCCCGGCCGAGAGTATCGACGATGCGGATCTGATGACCCGGCAGTGGCACACCGCTTGAGACGAAGGACATCGGATGCTCTTCATCGTCGGACGCCGGGACGGCCATCTCATACTGCGCCAATGCTTTGCGACTGACCTTGTCGATAATGGGCGCCTTATCTGCGGACGAAAAAGCCAGGCCGACGGCATTTTCCGCCAAGCCATAAACCGGCGTCATCGCTTCAGGCCGGAAGCCGTATGGCTCGAAGCGCTCAGTAAACCGCCGGATGGTTTCGGCACTTACGGATTCGGCGCCGTTGGCGACCATGCGCAATGAGCTCAAGTCAAGGCCCTCGATCGCGCTATCTTCGATCTTGTTTACACAAAGCTCGTAGGCAAAATTCGGGGCCGCTGAAAGCGTTGCCGAATTGCGGTGAATGGCCCACAGCCAGCTTTCCGGCCGCACAATGAAACGCAACGGCGACATGACTATTACCGGCACGGCGTAATACAGGCTGCCGAACCAGGCACCGATGAGACCGAGATCGTGGTAGAGCGGCAACCAACTGACGAACACGTCATTCGATGTTGCATCGATCGCCTCGCCCATTGCCCGAATGTTTGCGAGCAGATTGGCATGGGTCAGCATGACGCCCTTAGGGTCGCCGGTGCTGCCCGATGTGTACTGCAACATGGCGAGAGCATCTGACTGGCATGGCAGGGAGAGAACTGCCTCGTTGCGCACTCGCAGTTCCGAAACAGTCGTTACACCGCGGAGCGTCTCGATCTGCCCGCCAAGCAAAGCAGCCAACGCTTTGCCTTCTTCGGGGATGATCAGGAGGCTGGCTTCAGAGTTTCTCAGAATGCCGGCCTGCCGTCGCAGATGCTCTTCCAATTGGGACAGGCGGATCGGCGGATACATTGGAACCGGAACTGCGCCGGCCAGCAGAGTAGCGAAGAATATCTCGAAAAACTCCCGGCCTGTCGGCAGCATGATGCCGACGAATTCACCGGGCTCCAGGCCCCATGTGCGTAGCGCTGCGGCCAAACGGCCCGCGGCATCGTACAGATCACCATAGGTAATCGTGTCGGTTTCGCTGTATCCGTCGGACAGCAGGATATGCGGGCGATCCCGATTGTGCCGGACATGCCAATCCAGCACACCATTGAGCGTGGTTTCCGGCCGCGGCGCCGTTTCGACCACCGCCTTTGGCAATCGATCAGTCTTTTGCATCATCTCAAGACCGTGCGCGCCAATGGCCTTTGCGATCTCACTCAGAAGATCCCGTGGCGTTTCAAGCCGGCCAAAGAGATCATCCGGCAGGCGCAGCTTGAATTCCTTTTCCGTCCGCAGCAGCAGTTCAGACAAGCCCAAGCTGTCGAAGCCGAGATCACGCTGCAACGACGACTGCAGTTCCGCATGCACGGTGCGTCTTGGATTGAGTTCATGCGCCAGGTCTTCAATCAGGGACAAAACGCGTTGTTCCGCCCCCGATCTGTCATCGGCTCCCAAGTTGCCAGAGTGTTTCTCGTTCTTGGCCATCTCTCTTCTGACCGTCTCAACGGCAGCGGCTATGCTGTTTTATTGCAGGATTGATCAAGGAGTTGTTTGAGCAAGGTCAAACAGCAAACGAAACGACAATCCCGCTGGCGCCGAAGTATGCCGTCTACTCGTGCCCAACAAAAAGACCCTCAATCTCAGCCTGATACCTCGTCGAAACAGCATCACGTTTGATTTTCAGCGTCACCGACAAGAGGCCATCTTCCACTGTCCATGGCTCGAAACTCGCGTGGAGCCGCCTGACTTCGGCATAGTTCGGAAACGCTTGACACTTTGCCGCGATGCGTTCGCGCAAGGCCTCCTGGCCGGCAGCGGTGTTTGGGTCTGTCGGGTCCAGGCCATGCATCGCGGCAAACTGGATCCAGCCCTCATTGTCCAGAACAACCAGCGCGACAACGATCGGTTTCTTGTCCCCAAGCACCAAAGCCTGCTCGAACAGCGCATCTGTAATGATTTGGCTCTCGATGTCAGATGGCGCTAGTTTTTCACCGGTCGACAACACGATGAGATCACGAATGCGGCCGTGAATGTGCAGACGGCCATCGTGCAATTCGCCAACGTCACCAGTGTGAAGCCAACCGTCCTCATCAAGCGCTTTGGCTGTTTCAGCCGGCCGTTTCCAGTAACCCGACATCACCGAGCCCGACCGCAATAGGATCTCGCCGGACTCGGCAAACTTGATATCCACGCCATCAAGCGGGCGCCCTACAGCACCGGGCACGTAATCTGCAAGAAAATCGCCGCTGACAGGCCCCGCCGCCTCTGCCAGACCGTAGCCTTCCAACAGGGGTAACCCAATGGTTTGCAATATCCTTGCCAAATCGTTAGACAACGGTGCCCCACCGCAGACCATCAGCCGGACACGACCACCGAAACGCTTCATGAGCTTGCGGGTGACAAACAATCGGATCAGTGCGCGCTGTGCCCGCCTCTTCAGGCCGTCGGCGCCTCTATCAGAAGCCATCTCGACAACACCTTTAACTAACCACCGGCCAATCAAGCTGTCCTGTGCCGATGTCACAATGCCCTTTCAGATCCTTTCGAAAATGCGTGGCACACCCATTACGATCGTCGGCCTGATTGCGGTGAAATCTTCCGGCAGTTCGGCAACTGACCGCGCAAACGCGATCTGACCACCGCACATCATGGCAACATAGTACTCCGTGGTTCGCTCAAAGATGTGGGCCATTGGCAGAAATGAAAGGAACACGTCCTCCAAGTATCCTGGATTGCGCTGCAACGTGGCGTTTGCGGCGAAAAGGATGTTGCGATGGCTGAGCATGACGCCTTTCGGGCGTCCGGTGGTACCTGACGTGTAAGTGATGGTCGCCAGGTCCTCAGGATCCACAGGCTGTGAGTACGGCGCCGTCTCGCGTGGTAACCATGTATCGAGAGAGATCACTCCTTCGGTGGCGCGAGGAACGGGTTCGATACAGATGATCAACTCAAGTGACTCAAACTTGAGCGGCAATGCATCAAGCGCCTGCCAGTTGACCAGCGCCCCGATGAGCAGAAGTTTTGGCTTGGCGTCGACTAGACGATCAGCCCAGTTGTGCGGACCGTCTGTGACATGAAGCGGCACTGTCACCCAGCCGAGCCACAAGGCAGCCACATCGAAGCATACCCACTCCACGCTGTTCTTGAGCCCCGGACCACTCCGGCCAAACCCATCTCGCACATAAGGCGTTCCACCGTACAGCGGGCAACATCAAAGCCTTCCCGCTTCATCTGGCGCCAGACCTTGCGTGCGCCGTAAACGCAGAAG
>JAHEJE010000025.1 GCA_024639035.1 Alphaproteobacteria bacterium | reverse complement strand
CTCCGACTTGAAGCCGACATTTGCGGTTGCCGGCCCGGCTGTCCTGACCCAATTGGCAACTCCCTTCGCGATTGCCTATCTGACCCGTGCCTCGGCGACATTTGGCGACGATACCGTCACCGCCGTCGCCATCATCAATCGGCTTACCCCGGTTGCGTTCGGTGTCATCTTCTCGCTTTCGGGTGCCGTCGGACCGATCATCGGGCAGAATTTCGGTGCCGGGCAGTTCGATCGGGTTAAACAGACTCTGCATGACGCACTGCTGTTCTGTGTCTGCTACACACTGGCGACATCGCTGGTGCTGTTCCTGCTGCGGGCGCAAATTCCCTTGTGGTTTCAAGCCTCCGACGAAACCGGATATCTGGTCACGTTCTATTGCACATGGCTGGCCGTGACGTGGGCCTTCGCCGGTGCACAATTCGTTGCCCAGGCCGCATTCAACAATCTCGGCCGGGCGCATTGGTCGACGATGTTCAACTGGGGCAGAGCGACAATCGGCACAATCCCCTTCATATGGGCAGGGGCACATCTGGGCGGCGCGCTCGGCGTGATCATCGCAAGCGTTGCCGGCCCGGTCATCTTCGGTATTGCTGCAACATGGACGGCCTTCCGGCTGGTCGGGCGAATTTCACGCAGTGGCCGTGCAAACGCATAGAATTCAAACATGAGGCCAAAACGATTTGCTGGAAGGTCGGCTAAAGGGCTAGTATCGAGAGAACAATCACGACCGGGAGCCTCGTTATGGAACTTATCGACCTAATCACATCGGCGCATGGTGGCCGCGGCCTGGACGCAATAGGCCGACAATTCGGACTCGACGAACGCCAGACCCGCGCCGCAATTGACCAGATTGCACCGACAATTGCTGCAGGAGTACGGCGAAACGCACAGTCACAGGACGGTTTGGCGTCCTTGCTGGCGGCACTGCAACGCGGGGGCCATGATCGGTACCTAGATGCGCCCGAAGCGGTTCAGTACGACAACGTTGCCCCGGACGGCAATGCAATCCTCGGGCACGTGTTCGGCTCCAAAGACGTGAGCAGGGGCGTTGCCATGCAGGCGGCGGGCAACACCGGGATCGGCGGCGCAATCATGAAACAGCTCCTGCCGATCATTGCCTCGATGGTGCTCGGGGCGATCACCAAGAAAATGACCGGCGGCGGCGGCCGCACGGCGCCACAACCTCGCCAAGGCGGCGGTCTGGATGACATCCTGGGCGACATTCTGGGCGGCGGCGGTGGCAGGTCGCGACCATCTTCGCCCGGCGGGGGCGGGCTCGGCGACATCCTCGGTGACCTGCTTGGCGGTGGTGCTCGACAGAAGAAATACGAGGCTGAACAACCGGACATGACCTTCGATCAGGAAACGCTCAACCGGGGACGCAGTGCACTGGATGACTTCCTTGGCAGAGGTTCAGCAAGCGGTTCGGCCGCCGACGACCTGTTGAACTCCGTCGAACGGCACCTGGGCCGCCGCTAGAGCACTTTTCGATCATACGGAATCGCTTGACCGGATTTCCGCGTCTGCTGGCTAGGCATGCTTGGCGCGGCGGTCTGGTTGACCGCAAGCCGAGCATGGTGACGTCCAGAAGGCGCGGAAATCCGGCCTGCGGTGGGCCAAATTCGCCCATCTGGTGCGTTGCAGCGCTTGCCCGATGCACCGCATCGCGCTGCGCACCGCGCCTGCCATATGAACGAATTTGGCTCCATCAAGTGATCCCGTATGATCGAAAAGTGCTCTAGAACGCGAAATCGCGATAAACCCGGCTGACGTCACCGTCCCAGGAACCATGGTACAATTCGAGCAGCTCATCGGCGCGGGTTTGACCGGTTTCAACGAATTCATCGAGAACGTCGAGAAACTGGGCTTCGGTGCGCCCCTTGCAGCCGACGTTCTTGCGTTCAAGTAACGCGGCGCGGGAAATGCTCAGGCAGTCGGCAGCTATTTCGCGCACGCTGCGTCCGGCAATCTCTGCTTCAAGGCCCAGCGCAGGCACTGTGTCGCGCAACTGCTGGCGCTGGTCGGCAGTCCAGTCCTTGGCCAGGTCCCATGCCGCGTCCAATGCGCTGTCGTCATACAGCAGACCGACCCAGAACGCCGGCAAAGCACATAATGTGCGCCAGGGGCCGGCATCAGCGCCACGCATTTCCATGTACTGCTTGATGCGCACCTCGGGGAAGATCGTCGTCAGATGATCAGACCAATCCTTGATGGTCGGCCTGACGCCGGGCAACTGCGGCAAGCAGCCGGCGAGAAAATCGCGAAAGCTCTGGCCCGAAACATCGATATAGTTGCCATCGCGATAGACGAAATACATCGGCACATCGAGGGCAAAGTCGACCCATTTCTCGAAACCGAAACCATCCTCGAACACGAAGGGAAGCATGCCGGTGCGGTCCGGGTCGGTATCACGCCAGATTTCCGAGCGAAACGACTTGAAACCGTTGGGCTTGCCTTCGGTGAACGGTGAACAGGCAAACAGCGCCGTTGCAATCGGTTGAAGGGCAATCGAGGTCCGCAGTTTCTTGACCATATCGGCCTCGGAACCGAAATCGACATTCACCTGCACGGTGCACGAACGCAGCATCATGTCGCGGCCGAGGTTTCCCTTCTTGGCCATGTAGTCATACATGATCTTGTAGCGGCCCTTCGGCATGATCGGAATGTCCTGGCGGCGCCAAAGCGGGTTGAACCCGAGGCCGAGAAAACCGATGCCGAGCCTATCACCGATCTCGCGAACCTGGGCGAGATGATCATGCACCTCCTCGCAGGTTTCCTGGAGGCAATGCAGCGGTGCCCCGGAAAGCTCGAACTGGCCACCAGGTTCCAGCGAGATTGACGCGCCGCCCTCGGCATCGTGCAGCCCGATGGTCCTGCCGTTCTCGGTCACCCCCTGCCAGCCGAAGCGGTCACGCAAGCCTTCCAGCAATGCGCGAATGGAGCGTTCACCGTCGTAGGGAACCGGCTCCAGGGTATCGGTCAGGAAGGCGAATTTCTCGTGCTCGGTGCCTATCCGCCAACTCTCGCGCGGCTTGCAGCCGTCTTCGAGGTATTCCACAAGCTGGCGGCGGTCTTCGACGACAGCCCGGGTCCGGGGAGAATCAGGAGAAGGAATACTCACGATTTTGACCCTTTCGCGGGGGAGTGTGCAGCGCGCGCGAGCGGCGGGAAGGCCTCGAATTCAAACCCTAACTAGCTGGGAACGTGCCGGCTTCGCAAGTCAAAGATTTGGCCGGGCCCATCAATCCGGCTGGCGGCCGGACAGGTCACCCAGAACCGACTGGACGATGGCAAGTGCTGCAACCGCCGCGGTATCTGCGCGCATGATCCTCGGGCCCAGTGAAATCGGTACGACCTCAGGCAGCGCCCGCAACTGGGCCTGTTCGCTTGGGGAAAAGCCTCCTTCAGGTCCCACGAGAACCGCTGCCGGGCCCGGCTCGAGCCTGCCAAGCTGTGCAATCGCGCTGGCGACGGGGGCCTGCTCGTCACAGTGGATCAGATGTCTGCCGGGTTCCCAATCCGCCAGAACAGCCGGCAATTTCTGCGGCTCAAGCAGGTGCGGAACGGCAATCATATTGCACTGTTCGGCCGCCTCAATCACGTTGGCGCGCAATCTGCCGATGTTCACCCTTGAAGGGACCGTACGTTCGGTGAAGACGGGGCGCATCCGCCTGACGCCCATTTCCGTTGCTTTTTGCGCCATGTAGTCGAGGCGGGCGGACTTCAATGGCGCAAACAGATAATCGATGTCGGGCAGGCGTTGCGGTGCTGCCAGGAAGTCGATGCAGGCCACTGTGGCGGCCTTGCGCGAGGCCTGCTCCATCCGACATAGCCATTCGCCGTCTTCACCATTGAACAATCGGACGCTATCTCCAGCCTTCAAACGCATGACCGAGACCAGATAGTGTGCCTGGGCAGGCGCCAGCGCAACCTGTGCGGTTTGCGCCAGCCGTTCGGATGTGAACAGACGGGGGCTCTTTGCAGCTTTCGACATCACCGGATAATTCACGCTCAAATTGATCTGCCGCAGGTATATGGCGTTTGCGGGCGGCTGCCAATCACGGTATTGCTGCAGACATATGAGCGATCAGTCGACAGATGGCCGGGTGGCCGACGCGGTAAACCGGCACTGGGCCGACCACTGGGTGCCTGCCCGCTTCCGCCCCTTTGCCAGAATGGCGCGGCTGGAGCGGCCGATCGGATGGTGGCTGCTGTTGCTGCCCTGCTGGTGGTCGATTGCCCTGGCCGGCACTAGTCAGGGTGGCGGCATTGCGGACATCAAGCTCCTGGTGCTGTTCATGCTTGGCGCCGTCCTGATGCGCGGCGCCGGTTGCACGTTCAATGACATTGTGGACCGGCACATCGATGCCAAGGTTGCGCGCACCCGCTCGCGACCGATCCCATCGGGGCAGGTCAGCGTCGGTCAGGCCAGGCTGTTTCTGGTTGCCCAGGCACTGTTGGCCTTCATCATCCTGCTCCAGTTCAACGGTTTTGCGATCTGGCTTGGCATTGCCTCTCTGGCGACTGTGGCGATCTACCCATTCATGAAGCGCTATACCTATTGGCCGCAACTGTTCCTTGGATTTGCCTTCAACTGGGGCGCGTTGCTGGGCTGGGCTGCCGTTGTCGGCCGGCTCGATTGGGCGCCTGTAATCCTCTATGCAGGTGGCATATGCTGGACTTTGGCCTATGACACCATATATGCGCATCAGGATAAGGAAGACGACATGCTGATTGGCGTGAAGTCCACAGCCCTGCGGTTCGGTGTCAACACGCACAAGTGGCTGGCAGCCTTTTTCCTTGCGGCGCTGGCGCTTATCGACGCTGCAGGGTGGATGGCAGGTGCGGGCCTGGTTTTTCACATGTCGATTGCCCTTGCCGGCATGCATGGGGCCTGGCAACTGGCACGGCTCGATACGGACAATCCGGAACGCTGTCTCAAGCTGTTTCGCTCCAACAAGCTATTCGGCTTGATCATTTTTGCCGGGGCGGCAGGCGACTCACTGATAAAGCAGGTCTTGTAGCGCAAATGACCAAGTCCACACTCGAACCACCGGCAAGCTTCGCCCAACGTCTGGTGGACCAGGCCATCAAGGCCGGCGCCGATGCAGCCGACGCGGTTGTGTTTTCCAGCCACAGCCGGAGCGTCAGTATCCGCGACGGCGAACGCGAGGGCATCGATAGTTCAGAAAGCTGCGAAGCGGGTCTGCGGGTGTTCGCAGGAAAGGCGCAAGCCGTCGTATCAACATCAAAGATCGACCCAGACGAAGCCTCCAAGCTGGCCGTGCAGGTCGTCGCAATGGCACAGGCAGCACCGGAGGATCCCTTTGCCGGGTTGGCCGCCGCGGAGCAACTGGCGACGGAGATCACAGACCTGGACCTGGCGGATGAAACCACACTGACCACAGATCAATTGCTCGAACTGGCGCTTCAAGCCGAAGGTGCCGGGCGGTCGGTTGCCGGGGTCACGGCGGCGGCAGGCACCGGTGCAAGCGCCTCGCGACGCACGATCGGCCTGGCGACCAGCAACGGATTTTGCGGCCAATATGACAGGACCGGCTACAGCGTATCCTCAAGCTTCATCGCCGGATCTGGAACCAAGATGGCGCGTGACTACGAGTATGACACATCTCTGCATTTCAAAGACCTCGCGGCTGCGCAATCAATCGGTCGCGCAGCAGCGGAACGGGCGGTGCGTCGCGAAAACCCACGGAAGGTTCCATCGCAGGCCGTGCCGGTCGTGTTCGAGCAACGTCTCGCCGGCAGTCTGCTCAATCATCTTGCCGGCGCCATCAATGGTGCCGCGGTGGTAAGAGGGACCAGCTTCCTGAAAGATCGGTTGGGCGAGAGGGTTTTTGCCGAAGGAGTCTCGATTGTCGACGACGGCCGCCAGGCACGTGGTCACGGGTCCAAGCCATTCGATGCAGAAGGCCTCCCGACGCAGCGCAGGGTTGTCGTTGATGACGGTGTGCTGGCGTCGTGGCTGCTAGACCTGAGCTCAGCACGGCAGCTTGGCCTGGCCCCTACTGGGAACGCTTCCAGAGGCGCCTCAAACACCCCCTCGCCTTCGACCGGGAACTTCAACATGCAGCCCGGTCAGCTATCGCCAATGGCGCTGATGAGCGATATCAAGGCGGGGTTTCTGGTCACGGAACTGATCGGCATGGGCGTCAATGGGGTAACCGGTGACTACAGCCGTGGCGCCAGCGGGTTCTGGATAGAGGATGGCGAGATCAGCTATCCGGTGAGCGAAATTACCATTGCCGGCAACCTGAACGACATGTACCTGGCGCTGACACCGGCAAGCGACCTGGTCATTCGCGGTGCGACCAACGCACCCACCTGCCGCATTGAGGAGATGACGATTGCAGGCACCTAACAACGATCTCGACATCGGGCAGGACGAGGAATTGCTGATCGATGCGGTTCGCGAGGCCGGCGCGCTGGCTCATCGGCTGTTCAAGACTTCACCGGCCGGGCGCATCAAGGATGATGGAACGCCGGTCAGCGATGCAGACATCGCCGTGAATGATTTTCTGCACGCCCGCTTGGCGCAGGGGCGACCGGATTACGGCTGGCTGTCTGAGGAAACCGAAGATCGACCGGAGCGCTTGTCACGCCGCCGGGTCTGGGTAGTCGATCCGATCGACGGAACCAGATCGTTTCTCAAGGGTTCCGAGAACTGGTCGGTGGCGGTTGCGCTGGTTGAGGCTGGTCGACCGATACTGGGCAGCGTCTTTGCACCTGCCACGGGCAACTTCTATTTTGCCCGGGCCGGCCACGGCGCCCGCTGCAACGCAAAGTCGCTGATCGCTTCGGCGCGCAGCGAGCTGCCCGGCGCGCGCTTCATTGCCCATGAAAAGGTATTGCGACGGGATCGCTGGCAACGGCCCTGGCCGCAAGTGACCACCGGAATGACAACCTCGCTGGCCCTGCGCTTGTGCCTGGTTGCAGACGGAACGTTCGATGCAACACTAGCGGTGGGCGACAAGAGCGACTGGGACCTCGCCGCGGGCGATCTCATAGTGCACGAGGCCGGTGGGTGTGTTTCGAGACTTGACGGGACGAAAATGACCTATAATCAGGTGCGAACCCGGCAAAGCGGTCTGGTCGCGTCGGGACACGCATTACACGGTGAAATTCTGGATAGGACCAAAGGATACAAAGGGGGCTGATACATGGGTAAAGAGCCGGAAGAAACAACAGAGCAATTGCTGCATCTCGTCTTTGGCGGTGAACTTGAGGAGCTTGACGGCGTCGAATTCAAGGACGTGTCAAATCTCGATATCGTCGGCATCTATCCCAACTACGCCGCTGCATACGATGCCTGGGAGCCAAAAGCGCGGCAGACAATCGATATTGCCGAGATGCGTTATTTCATCGTGCACCTGCACCGCTTGCTCGATCCAGAAAAGACATCGTAGCGGAATCGATCTCGGCTCGGGTGAGACGGTGCGCCGCGCGCTCACAGTCGCGCGCCATCTGCGCCGTCAATTCCTCCACCGACCCGAACTTCCTGTCGGGGCGCAGGTAGTCGACGAACTCGACGATCAGCGACCTGCCGTAAAGATCGCCTTCGAAATCAAACAGGTGAATCTCCAAGAAAGACTGATCGGTGGCAAATGTCGGCCGCTTTCCAATATAACCGGCAGCATGCCAGACCTTGCCGTGCGGTGAACTGCCATCGCGCACCCTGAGCGCGTAGATGCCTTCTGCCGGCTCGCACCCGGCATCCAGTATGATGTTCGCCGTCGGAAACCCGATGGTCCGCCCGCGCTGATCGCCCTTGACCACGTCTCCAATCACGACCCACCAATAGCCAAGTTGTTTCGCAGCCTCGGCAACCCGGCCGTGGCGCAGGGCAGCGCGGATGCCACTGGAAGAGAACGGCGCGATGCCGTCATCGTCGGTCACCTGCTCGACCACCGAAACGGAGAAGCCGTGAAGGCGGCCCAACTCGATCATTGTCTGCGGCGAGCCCTTGCGACCCTGGCCAAAGTGAAAATCATAACCGGTAACGACATGCGATACGGACAGCCCCCCCACCAGAACAGAAAGGACAAACTGTTCCGGTTCGCGTGAAGCCAGCTCGCGATCAAACTTCAGGAGTGCCGTGAAATCGGCGCCAAGGCTATCGAACAGGCGACACTTGAGCTCCCTGGGGGTCAAGCGGAAGACCGGTTCATCGGGTCTGAACACTTCCCGGGGATGGGGTTCGAATGTCACCGCACCCCAGGGGCGTCCGTTCTGCCTGGCGACGTCGGAAGCAACCTGCAGCAGTTCGCGGTGCCCGCGGTGCACGCCGTCGAAATTGCCGATGGCAACGACACCTGATTTGCAGCAATCGACAATGCTGGCGGGCTGATCGAATATCAGCATGCCTCTGAGAATCCGGCAGGTGGGCGCAACACTTCCAACATTACCCGGCCGGCACCATGACCCTGGCTTCACCGTCGAGGACCACTTTGTCGGCGACCCTGCATTGGCAGAACAGAACGATGCGATTTCGATCCGAGTCGACATCGATGATTTCGACACTCGCCTCAACCCGGTCTCCGACCATGACCGGTGCTTTGAAACGGAGCGACTGCGAGAGATATATGGAACCGTTGCCCGGAAGTTGGGTGCCAATCACGGTTGAAATCAGGCTACCGGTCAACATGCCGTGGGCGATGCAGCCCTTGAACATGGTCTTGCCAGCATAGTCCGGATCCACGTGCACGGGGTTGTCGTCACCGCAGACTTCGGCGAATGTGGTTACGTCTGACTGGCTCAATGTCTTTGCGTAACTGGACGTCATGCCCACCGCCAATTCGGAAATGGTGTAGCTTTTCTGGGACGTCATGAGAATTCATCCTGTTCGCGATCAGCCACGCTACTTACCAGTTCAATTCCCGCATGACACCGACTATTTTCACGTCGGGAACAACTTGCCTGACGGCGCCGGGCACGGAACTCTCGTGCATCGTCAGCTCCTTTTCGTGAATGCCGTCGACAATGAACAACAGGCTGATGCCGTAGTCAGCGGCACCCTTTACATCGGTCGGCAGGCCGTCGCCGATTGCCAGCACCCGGTCGATGCCGATTGGTTCTCCTCGCAATTCTGAGGCAAGACGCAAAGCCTCATCATAAATCGGCGCAAATGGCTTGCCGGCCATTGCCACCTGACCTCCGATATCGGCATAGATCGCGGCAAGGGCGCCGGCACAGGGCAACAGGCGCTCTCCCTTTCGCACAACGCGGTCGGGATTGGCGCAGATCATCGCAAGATCGCGGGCACGCATTTGCTCCAGAAGCGGCCGATAAGTTTCCGGGGTCTCGGTCTCATCGTCCAGCAGTCCGGAACACAAAACCACTTCGGCTTGCTTAAGAGCAGTGAAAGTGACCGGCATGCCGGCGATCAGGGCGAGATCCTTTTCCGGGCCGAGATGGTAGACGTTGCGCCCCTTCTCCAGGCTCACCAGACGGCGGGTGACATCACCGGAAGACACCATTTCATCGTAGCAATCCGCCGGCACCTGCATGGCGGCGAGTTGCGGCACAATGGCGGATGATGGCCTGGGGGCATTGGTAATTAGGATTACAATGCCACCTGCCAGGCGGTGGTTTCGCAAAGCACTACAGGCATCATGAAATGCCGCCTCGCCATTGTGCACGACACCCCAGACGTCGCACAGCCAGACCGGGAACTGCCGCGAAAACATGCGTGCGCCGTTGCCGTCGCCTGGCGGCTTCGCCTTGTTTTCAGCTGTCTTGGAAACGGTCATGCTGTGGTGGCTAGCTGCCGACCGGCGGCCCTGTCAAGCTGCAGCGCTGAAGCTTTCGTGCGACGTGATATCATGCCGCACGGGCCGCGGAGGTGAAAAATGCGGCCCGCGGGCCAGCGGGAAGCTGTCCTCGATCCATGCGACTTCACTCAACTTCGCGACATTCGCAGCGATGATGCTGAGGTCAAGCCGGCGGGCTTCGGCGATGACATCTGCTGCTGGGCACGGGGCATGGCGCTTGGCATCGATGAGCAAGTCGACATCGGCGTCTACGAAGCTGAAGCCAAGTTGTTTGAGGGCATCGAGATCGGGAACGTTCAAGCGGCATTGGGACAGGACGAAGGTCGCGCCAAGTTGTGCCAAATGGGCCAAACCCTTTTGCCCCCTTTCATCCAGCAGGGCGAGCTGATCCTGGGAAATATCAATGACCAGTGCCCCGGCAATATCGCTGTTTGCCTCGACGAACCGGACCAGGCGGGCGATAAAGCCATCATCGGCCAGCGCCGCGGCGGTCAGGGGACAAAACACGCCGATCGCCCTGCCCCGGTCCTGGAAACGTCTGAGGACCGGTGCCACACGTTCGAAAAGCTCCAGTCCCCCGGCCATTGCCGGACCTGACTTGCCGGGGCGCATAACATCTGGCTCAAAGTCCAGCGTCGCCCGGTAGTAGGCGGTTGAGTTGCTGGCAAGGCGAACGATGGGTTCGAGAAAAAGCTGATGCATTCCAGAGGCCGCTTCGCCGAGCAATGACGGTTCGGCGCTGGCCATGGCCGGCCGGCGCGATGTGCCGGTCTGGTCGGAGGAGCGTTGCGGCCGATCATCTCCGCGCATATCTGCCAGGGTATCGTTGAGCGCAGCAATTTGCCGGTTGACCTGGCTTGAGGTCTTTTCAGCATCCTTGGCGAAACGAGCCTCGAGCCTGTCGATACGGTTTCGCACGATCGCCAGATCGCGCGTCAGGGCATCGCTGGCTGCCATCAGATCCGACAAACTCTCGAAGGCTTCCCGTCTGGCACCACTGCGGGACAGATAGGCAATCAGCTGGGCCAGAGCCAGCAGCGCGACAGCGGCGATGACGGCTGCTCCAACATCGCCCTGCAAAACGACGGCCGACACAGCTGCCGCCACGGCGATGACACAAATCACCACCAAGAGGATGGTTGTAAGCACTTGCCGCCGGTGCATTGTCTTTCGAATCCCCTGAGCATCATGAGCGCAACCAAGCCGTCGGCGCCGCCTTGATTCGCGCTTTGCGGAATCCTATGTGTTTGCCATTCGCGACACAAGGGAGATTGCGCCGGCAAGCATTGAGCAAGAACGCATTGCCCTGGCCTAGTTGATTTTTTTTGACCTCCCCCTTGACTGGCAATGCGTTGCGACTTATCTCCTTGCCAGCCGTTAGCACTCAGCACGGTGGAGTGCTAACAATGGTGGACAGCTTTCGGGACACTGTTCCGAGAAGCGGTGAATTGGGTACTTCAAAACAGTCAAGTACAAGTTGAGGAGAAGTCGTATGAAGTTCCGTCCTTTGCATGACCGCGTTGTCGTGCGCCGGGTCGAAGAAGACACCAAATCTGCCGGCGGGATCATCATCCCGGACACCGCGCAGGAAAAGCCCATGCAGGGTGAGATCATTGCGGTTGGCAACGGTGCCCGCGGCGACGACAACGAGATCATTCCGCTCGACGTCAAGGCCGGCGACAAGGTGTTGTTCGGCAAGTGGTCCGGCACCGAAGTTAAGATCGACGGCCAGGAGCTGCTGATCATGAAAGAGTCCGACATCATGGGTGTGATCCAATAACCGCCAAAGCGATGCTTTGAGCGGTTTTTTTGCTCCCCCAAATGTCGATTGTGTTTGCACGCCTGAAGAGAGGTTCTTGAAATGGCTGCTAAAGAAGTAAAATTTGCTGGCGAAGCCCGCGAGCGCATGCTGCGCGGCGTTGACATTCTCGCCAATGCTGTACGGGTTACGCTCGGTCCCAAGGGCCGCAACGTGGTGATTGACAAGTCGTTCGGTGCCCCGCGCACCACCAAGGACGGCGTTACGGTCGCCAAGGAAATCGAACTTGAGGACAAGTTCGAGAACATGGGCGCCCAGATGGTGCGCGAAGTCGCCTCCAAGACCAATGATCTGGCTGGCGACGGCACGACAACGGCGACCGTCTTGGCCGCATCGATCGTGCGTGAAGGCGCCAAGTTTGTTGCCGCCGGCATGAACCCGATGGATCTGCGGCGCGGTGTCGATCTTGCTGTTGCCACCGCCATCGAAGATCTGGAGAAACGCTCCAAGAAGATCAAATCTTCTGAGGAAGTTGCCCAGGTCGGCACGATCTCGGCCAACGGTGAAAGCGAAATCGGCGCGATGATCGCTGAAGCCATGCAGAAGGTCGGCAACGAGGGCGTTATCACGGTCGAGGAAGCCAAGACCGCTGAGACCGAGCTCGATGTCGTTGAAGGCATGCAGTTTGACCGCGGTTACCTGTCGCCGTACTTCATCACCAATGCAGACAAGATGGTCACCGATCTGGAAGACCCCTACATCCTGCTGCACGAAAAGAAGCTGTCGAACCTGCAGGCCATGCTGCCGATCCTGGAATCGACGGTGCAGTCCTCGCGTCCGCTGCTGATCATTGCGGAAGACGTTGAAGGCGAAGCACTGGCGACCCTGGTCGTCAACAAGCTGCGCGGCGGCCTGAAGGTTGCTGCCGTCAAGGCCCCTGGCTTCGGCGACCGCCGCAAAGCCATGCTGGAAGACATCGCCATCCTGACCGGTGGTCAGGTGATTTCCGAGGACCTCGGCATCAAGCTGGAGAATGTCACTCTCGACATGCTCGGCACCGCCAAGCGGGTTCGCATCGACAAGGAAAACACCGTCATCGTCGATGGCGCCGGCAAGAAAGCCGACATCAAGGCCCGTTGCGCGCAGATCCGTGCCCAGGCCGATGAAACCACCTCTGACTACGACCGTGAAAAGCTGCAGGAACGTCTGGCCAAGCTGGCCGGCGGTGTTGCCGTGATCAAGGTCGGCGGTGCTACCGAAATCGAGGTGAAGGAGCGCAAGGACCGCGTCGATGACGCCCTGAACGCAACCCGCGCCGCGGTTGAAGAAGGTATCGTGCCGGGTGGTGGCGTGGCTCTGCTGCGCGCCCAGAAGGCCGTGCAGAAGCTGTCGTCTGACAATGCCGACATCGCAGCCGGTCTGAAGATCGTCGCACGCGCTCTGGAAGCACCGATCCGGCAGATTGCCGAGAACGCCGGCGTTGAAGGCTCGATCGTCGTCGGCAAGGTTCTGGAGAAGGCCGGCAACTTCGGTTTCGACGCCCAGAACGAGACTTACGGCGATCTGGTGTCGCAGGGCATCATGGACCCGACAAAGGTCGTTCGTATTGCTCTGCAGGATGCCGCGTCGGTGGCAGCGCTGCTGATCACGACCGAAGCCATGGTTGCCGAAAAGCCCAAGAAGGATGCTCCTGCGCCGGCGATGCCGGGCGGCGGCATGGGCGGTATGGGCGACATGGGCTTCTAAGCGCCTGTCACAGAAGCGAAAACAGAAACCGCCTCGGGCAACCGGGGCGGTTTTTCATTGGCAGCACCGGGACAGCAAAAGGGCCGTTGCGGTTTCCCGCAACGACCCTTCGCCTTGGCAATTCACGCTTTGATGGACTCGTCTCGCTTAGCAACGTGGGACCGGGGGCATTGGCCACGAAGCCATGAGACAGGGTCCAGATCGCGTGCATCACCAGAGCTCTTCCGCCCCAAGAATCTCTCCGTTCGTTACGCCGTTACATAGCGCAACACACTGGCAATTCAAACCGAATTGAGCAAACCAATCGGTCAAACTCGCAGCTGCCCAAACGAACACCCAACATGGCCCGATGTGGGCTCGGCAGTCAAGTGATCGAACACAATTCACCGTGCCATTGCAACGCACATGCCGATTTCCAGCGCCGCAGACATTTCCAATTTGCTCTCAGAACGCCAGCTTGGGTGTTCATGAAGGTATGGTAGCTGTTTTTGCTCGAGAATGCACGGTCAGGGGTGCGGATATCGTTTCCATTTCCTTCACGCCAGTCGCCGACAAGAATGGGAATCGCAACTAGCAGTATCAAAAAAGGTTCTAGAGTACGGATTCGAGACGGTCTCTCAAATCAACAATGCGTGGGCTGGCGGTCAGGTCCTTGCGGCAGGCCAGCACGGCTTCGGACTTCAAGATGATGCCGTCATCGAGGATCTTGAGCTGGTTGGCGCGCAAGGTCGAACCGGTGGTGGTGATGTCGACGATGACCTCGGCGGTGCCGGCGGCGGGGGCGCCCTCGGTGGCACCAAGGCTTTCGACGATGCGGTAGCCGGTTACGCCTTTGGCGGCAAAGAACCGGCGGGTCAGGCCGATGTATTTGGTGGCGACGCGCAGGCGCTTGTTGTGACGGGCGTAGAAGGCAACGGAGACCTCGTCGAGGTCGGCCATGGTGGCTACATCGAGCCAGCACTCCGGCACGGCGACGATAACGTCTGCAGGACCGAAACCGAGGCGCAGCATGATGTCGAGCGAAGCTTCGACGTCACCGATGGTCTCGCGCAGCAGGTCCTCGCCGGTGACGCCGATGTCGACGCTGCCGTCGCGCAGGGCATGGGCGATCTCGCCGGATGACAGGAAGGCGACCTCGGCACCCTCCAGTCCCTCGATGACCCCCATATAACCACGCGCCGAACCGGTGCGCTTGAGCGTAAAGCCGGCGCGGCCGAACAGGCCCTCGGCGTGCTCCATCATGCGGCCCTTGGAGGGCACGGCGATAACGATCTTGCCGGTCATGAGGCGCGCCCCTGAACCGCGGCGGCAAGCCGCTCGGTATGGATGGCGCAGCCGACGGCCGGCACCGGTTCCGGGGCGCCGATGTCGCTCAGCATTGTGTCGTAGCGACCGCCGCCGGCAATGGCGACGACGCCGCCGGCCGGGTCCGGCACTTCGACCTGGAAGACAAAACCGGTGTAATACTCCAGCGCCCGGCCGAACACGGCGGCGAACTCAAAGCCGGTGCTGTCGAGCCCGGCTGCGGCCATGTGCTCCAGCCGAGTTGCGTAGCCATCGGCAGCGGCGCGCATCGCGCCACCCAGATCGTCGGCCAGCGCGTTGATGCCGGTGAGCGCCTCGTGCAGGGTGCCGCGCACCGCGAGGTAGCTGTCGATGCGCTCGCTGTCCAGCGGGGTCAGCGGGGTCTCGATGCGGTCGGCGGCCTTTTCGGCCAGCCGTTCGGCGATTTCTTCAACGCTGCGCCCGGCGACAAGGGCCAGATCGCCGGCGGCCAGCGTCTGCTCGGCAAGCACCTTGGCCGGTTCCAGCGTGCCACCGTCAAGCCGGTCGATCAGCGGTGAGATCGAGGTGCGCGGACGCGGCACGGCGCCGGTCAGCACCTGCAGCAGGGCGCGAAAGGCGCGCGGGCGCCAGAAGTGATGGTGCAGCCGGCGGCGCCAGCGTTCGGGCATGTCGATGGCGGCAAGCAGGCCGTGGAACAGGCCGAGGTCGCCGATGCGCACGGTGTAGTCCTTAAGGCCGGCGGCTTCGAGCGCCTTCAGGGTCAGGGCGAGAATCTCGGCATCGGCGGCACCGGCGTCGGCTGCGCCGAACAGTTCGACGCCGGCCTGGTCGAATTCCTGCGGGTGACCCGCCGTCTCACCGCCGGGCTGGTAACGAAAGGCCGGGCCGGAATAACAATAGCGCGCCTCGTGGCCGGGGCTCGGGGCATGGGTGAGGTGGTAGCGGCAGGCAGGCACGGTGAGGTCGGGGCGCAGGCACTGTTCGGTGCCGTCCGGTGCGGTGAACACGAAAGTGCGCGAGCGGATGTCCTCGCCGGAGCGATCGAGGAAAACATCGGCCGGCTGCAGGATGTCGGGCGCGATGTGGTCGTAGCCGGCGGCCTCGAAGACCCCGGTGATGATGGCGCTCTGGGCTTCAAGGGCGCGGCGCTCGGTGGAGGATTTACCGGGCATGGCGAGCACCGGCAGCAGTTCTTGCAACCCTCCCCCTTGTGGGGAGGGT
>JAHEJE010000254.1 GCA_024639035.1 Alphaproteobacteria bacterium | reverse complement strand
GGGCAACTACTCGGTCAAGCTCGAAGCCAGCGACAATCTCTCGCTGACCACACAAGAGGTTGCCGACACATTGGAACTGGCGCCGAACCGAAAGACAACCCTCGACATCCCGCTGCGGGCCGGATCGACGGGCGAAGGCTGGGTTCGGATCAGTGTCGGCAACGATGACGGCGTTGCAGTTGCCCATGAGACGGCAATGATCGTGCGCCCGGGTGTCCTGCCGGTTACCCGTAAATATCAGGTTTCGGTACCGGCCAACGGCGGCAGTCTCATCATTGACCAAAACCTGCTGGCCGACAGCAAGATGGACGGGGCCCGGGTCAGTGTCAGCGTGGCGCGGCCATCGGCCTTCGATGTCCCGTCATTGCTGATGCAGCTCGACAGGTACCCTTACGGATGCACCGAGCAGATCACCAGCAAGGCGCTGCCGTTGCTCTATGCGGCCGATATTTCCAACGGCTTTCCGGGGCTCGCGGTCGATGGCGTGAAGGACAAGGTGCAATCGGCAATCGACAGGGTCCTGACCAACCAGTCGAGTGCCGGCGGCTTCAGCCTGTGGGGTGGCGATGTCGATCATCTCTGGCTTACCGCCTACGTGACCGACTTTCTGACCCGCGCCGCTGAACAGGATTACCGGGTTCCCGGCGAGCCGATGAAGCAGGCCCTCGGCAGTTTGCAGAACATGCTCGCCTACGCGAACAATCTGGAAAACAACGATGCGGCGATCGCCTATGCGTTGTACGTTCTTGCCCGCAACAGAATGGCCTCCGCCGGCGATCTGCGTTACTACGCCGATGCCCAGATCGAGGCGTTCAAGACACCGATTGCGCGGGCTCAACTGGCTTCCGCCGTTGCTCTTTATGGCGATCAGCAGCGAGCCGAGCGCACCTTCGGCGCCGCGCTCAGTCTGGCGCGACAGTCCGGTCGCCGGACGTCGAGACACTACACCTACGGGTCGCCTCTGCGTGATGCATCGGCCATGCTGGCGCTGGCTGCCGAAACCACTCCGCGCCCCACCGGCATGCCGGCGATGGTGGACCTGGTTGCCTCGTTGAGCCGGGCCAAGAGTAGCACAAGTACTCAGGAACAGGCGTGGATGCTCCTTGCAGCGCGGTCGCAAAGCCTGTCGAACCGGGAAATCTCGATGGCCATCGATGATGTGCCGCATTCCGGCGCATTTGCCCGCCATGTCAGGGGCGAGCAGATCGTGGCCGAGCCGTTGCGCATTACCAACCAGTTTTCCGAAGACCTGCAGGCGATCATTTCAACCTATGCCGTTCCGGCGCAGCCACTGGCCGCCGGCGGTAATGGCTTTACGGTCGCGCGCAGCTACTACCGCCTGGACGGCACCGAAACGAGCATCGGCGAGGTGCGTCAGAACGAGAGATTTGTCGTCGTGCTCAAGGCCGTGCAGACGAATGACAGTCCCTCGCGCATTGTCGTCACCGATTTACTCCCGGCCGGCCTCGAGATTGACAATCCCGGCATCGTCAAGAGCGCTGATCTTGAGGCTTTCCCGTGGCTGCCCGACACGACACCGGCCCATCTTGAGTTCAGAAACGACCGTTTTGTCGCCGCTTTCAACCGGGATGCCGGTGATGCCAGAGAGTTCACCGTGGCCTACGTTGTCCGCTCGGTCACGCCGGGCAGATACGTCCATCCGGCAGCCACGGTTGAGGACATGTACCGGCCTGAACTGGCGGCGCGCACCGCAACCGGATGGATGACGGTCGAACGGCCGTAGAAGGCGAGGGCATGAAGCTTTCCGGCAAGTTCTTGGTTCGCACGCTTTTGGCCGCAAGTGCAGCGGCCATTATTGGCGTGGGCACTGCGGTTGGCGCTTTTCTTGTTTTCGATGCCCGTCATCCGCCGCCACTCGCTGCGGCGCCGGAGGTTTCGACAGAGGTTGTTGATGCCGACGGCAAGTTGCTGCGGGCATTCGCAACGAACGAGGGCCGCTGGCGCCTTCAGACCAGGCTCAACGATATCGACCCGGAGTATCTCAAGCTGCTGGTCGCCTATGAAGACCAGCGCTTCTGGACACATGCCGGGGTTGATGGGCTGGCGCTGCTGCGGGCCGCCGGGCAGTTGGCGGTGAACGGCCGGATTGTTTCCGGTGGTTCGACCATTACCATGCAGCTCGCCCGGCTTCTGGAACCACGCCCGAACCGTTCCATGACCTCAAAGCTGCTCCAGATCGTGCGGGCCATTCAGATCGAACGCCGCTTGTCCAAGAAGGAGATCCTTGAGCGATACCTGATGCACGCGCCTTACGGCGGCAACATTGAAGGGGTTCGTGCGGCCTCACTTGCGTATTTCAAGAAGGATCCGAAAGCGCTGTCGCTTGCCGAGGCGGCACTGCTCGTCGCATTGCCGCAATCGCCGGAACGGCGGCGCCCGGACCGTCATGCAGCAGCAGCGAAGAAGGCGCGCGACAGGGTGCTGGCGCGGGCTAGCGCGGCCGGCGCCATCGCACCCGGCGAGGTCGCACGGGCCAGCCGCACAGGTGTCAGCAAGAAGCGCCATGCATTGCCGCAGCATGCTGCCCATCTTGCGCGCAGGATCATCAGCGCAGAGCCCGGAAAAACCCTTTATCAGGTAACTTTGAGGCGTGGCCCGCAGCGCGCGTTGGAGCAGGTCGCGCGCGAAGCGGCCCGCGAGCTTGGCGCCAGGGTTTCCGTTGCAATGGTACTGGCCGATGCCGAGACCGGCGCCATCCGCGCCGAGGTCGGATCGCCGAATTTCCTCGAGGAACGGCGCGCCGGCTGGATCGACATGACCAGGGCTGTCCGCTCGCCCGGTTCGGCCTTGAAACCGTTCATCTACGGACTGGCCTTCGAAGAAGGTTTGGTCCGGCCCGAGACCCTGATCATGGATGCCCCGGCCGACTTCGCCGGCTACCGGCCGCGCAACTTCGACATGCGTTTCCATGGCGAGATCAGCGTTCGCCGGGCACTGCAATTGTCGCTCAATGTGCCGGCCCTGCACCTGCTTGAGGCCGTGGGTCCACAGCGCCTGCTGGTCAGGCTGCGGCAGGCCGGCATCGAGACATCCACGCCGCCGGCGGATCAACCGGGTCTCGCAATCGGTCTCGGCGGGATCGGCATTACACTGAGGGAATTAACCCAGGCCTATACCGCACTGGCGAATGGCGGGCGGGTGAGCATTCTGCGGAACCGGCCGGCGGTTGTGGTCAACCCTGCGACCAATGCCACGCTGCTGCAGCCCGTGGCGGCGTGGCATGTGAACGACATCCTCTCCGGCACGCTACGCCCGGCCAGTGCAAGCGCCCAGCCCATTGCCTACAAGACGGGAACCAGCTACGGCTACAGGGACGCCTGGTCGGTCGGCTATGACGGCCGGCACGTGCTCGGTGTCTGGGTCGGCAGAGCCGACAACGCGCCGGTGCCGGGGCTGACCGGCCTGACGGCCGCGGCGCCGATCCTGTTCGAAGCTTTTGACAAGTTGGCATTGAAGTGGTCGCCGCTGCCGCCCGCCCCGCCCGGCGCGTTGCGGACTGCACAAGGTGATTTGCCGGTTACCCTGCGCCGGTTCAAGGTCGCATCGCGAACCGGCGCAAGCGACCAGATCCCGGAGCCGCCGCCGCAGATCGTCTACCCGCCGCACGGTGCCGAAGTCGAACTGGCAGGCACCGCAACCGGTGACAGGCTGCCGCTGATTGTGAAGTTGCAGGGCGGACAGCCTCCCTTTCGCTGGCTGGCCAACGGGCAACTGATCTCCGAACGCTCGCATGCAAGAACGGCAGCCTGGCTATCCGACGGCGCAGGCTTCTCGACCATCACAGCCATAGACGCCGCCGGCCGCGCCGCCCGAGTGAAAGTCTACATCCACCGCATTCCCTAGAACGCCGGCCGGGTAGCGGTGGATTTGGTTGTGAAACAAGGATCTGAATGGCCACTTCTTGTCTACTACATTTGCAGCCGGCAGTGCTGCGCTCAAGCCCGGCCAAATGAGTTTCCTCTTGTGGAATGGATTGCAAAGGGTTTGTGAGCTGGAATACATCCAAGGCGAGACCCGTTGCGCCAGCTGATCTGTATCAAGGCGCGGTCGATGGAAATGGGTGAAAATCGGTGGTGTTGAATGCGCAGCGGTTGCCCTTTCTGTGGGGCTCTGCAACTTCAGTTTGGGTCTGAATCGGATGGTCCATCACGCAAAATCACCCAATGGTACTGGGACACCCTACCACAAGGATCCGCATCATCGACGCGGGCGGGCCTGCT
>JAHEJE010000253.1 GCA_024639035.1 Alphaproteobacteria bacterium | reverse complement strand
GAGGCCGATACCGTGGGCGGCGCGCTCTCGGCCGTGCGGGTTGGCGGCCATGCAGTAATCGTCTCGCGCGGCACGATAACGATCTGATCGCGGCCGGACTTGCACCCGTCTTTCAATGGGGGTAAACGGTTAACGACGGTAAGGCCGGTAACGCGACCTTAACCGGCTTCGGCGAAACTGCCGTTTTGGAACCAGAAGAGCTCAGCGAGATCATGACCTGCTGCTCACAGTACGATGGCCGCGCCGCCGATGGCGCAACGAACCGCAGCGTGACCCGCGCCGGCGCCAACGGCCTGCTACTGCTTCTTATTTGCCCCTGATTACCGGCGGCCCGCAGCAACGCGGCCAGGCAGTCAGGGGATACCGTTTCCACAATTCACGATAAGAAGATGCCGGATGGCGCGGGATTGCAGACCGCCCGGCGAGCCAGAGGAAGACAAGATCATGAATGCCCCAGCAAACGGCAGCGCCAAAGATAAAGACCAGGTGCTGATTTTCGATACCACCTTGCGTGACGGCGAGCAGTCGCCGGGTGCTACGATGACGTTCGAGGAAAAACTCGAGGTTGCCGAGCTGCTCGACGACATGGGTGTCGACATCATCGAGGCCGGGTTCCCGATTGCCTCTCAGGGTGACTTCGAGGCGGTCAGCGAAATCGCCAAACGGGCCAAGAAAGCGACGATCGCCGGGCTGGCACGGGCCATTTCCGGCGACATTGCGCGCTGCGGCGAGGCCGTCAAGCACGCCAGGTTTCCGCGCATCCACACGTTCGTTTCGACCTCGCCGATCCACCTTGAGCACCAGATGCGCAAGTCGGAAGAAGAGGTGCTGGAAATCATCGCCGCGACCGTGGCCCAGGCGCGCAACCTGTGCGACAATGTCGAATGGTCGGCGATGGACGCCACACGCACGTCGATCGAATATCTCTCCAGGTGCGTGGACGCGGCCATCAAGGCCGGCGCGTCGACGATCAACCTGCCCGATACCGTCGGCTACAGCGTTCCTGACGAAATCCGCGAGATGTTCCGCCAGGTTCGCGAAAACGTCGTGAATGCCGACAAGGCGGTGTTTTCCGCCCATTGCCACAACGACCTCGGGCTGGCGGTCGCCAATTCTCTGGCGGCGGCGGACGGCGGCGTGCGGCAGATCGAGTGCACCATCAACGGCCTCGGCGAACGGGCCGGCAATGCAGCACTTGAAGAGATCGTGATGGCGATCAAGACCCGCTCCGACGTGCTGGCCTATCACACCGGTGTCGATGCCGCCAAGCTGACGCGGGCCTCAAAACTGGTGTCGGCGGTGTCGTCGTTTCCGGTGCAGTACAACAAGGCGATCGTCGGACGAAACGCCTTTGCCCATGAAAGCGGCATCCACCAGGACGGCATGCTGAAGAACAACCGGACGTTTGAGATCATGACGCCGGACTCGGTCGGCGCCGGCAAGACATCGCTGGTGATGGGCAAGCATTCCGGCCGCCATGCCTTCATGACCAAGCTGGAAGAGCTTGGCTACAAGCTCGCCGACAATGCTTTCCAGGACGCTTTCGAGCGTTTCAAGAACCTGGCCGACCGTAAGAAGCACGTCTATGACGAAGACATCGAAGCGCTGGTCGATGAAAACATCGCCACGGCGGAAGACCGCGTGAAAATGGTTTCGCTGACGGTTATCGCCGGCACGGTCGGACCGCAGGCCGCAACTCTGACGCTCAGCGTCGACGGTGTGCATGAGACCGTGCAGGCAACCGGCAACGGTCCGGTGGATGCGACGTTCAATGCTATCCACGCGATCATCCCGCACGAGGCCAAGCTGGCGCTCTATCAGGTCCATGCTGTGACCGAGGGCACCGATGCCCAGGCCGAGGTTTCGGTGCGGCTGAAGGATCCCGAAAGCGGTTCAAGCGCCACCGGCAGGGCGGCCGATCCGGATACCCTGGCGGCGTCTGCCAAGGCCTATCTGTCGGCCCTCAACAAGCTGCAGGTGCGGCGCGAGCGCGGCCAACAGCTCGGCATGACCGACGAGCTCGACCTGGCGGCGCGGCGTGGTCCGTGATCGGCTTCAGGTTCTGACATATTGCGTCAGGGGAGGGACCATCCGGTTCTTCCCCTGGTGATTGGCGCGCCGCCAGGATAAAAAATTCGTCCGCCAAGACGCGGCGATAATCTGCAAAGAATGGCGGAAATCTTACAAATCCGGCCGCGGCTCCGTGAAATCCTTCCTTACTGTCAGATAAGGTGACCGGCAGACCCGAGGGGGAACGGCCGGCACATAGGGAGGAACATGTGAAAAAACTGGACAAACTGACGAAGCTGTACAGCTGTGGACGCATCGACCGGCGCGGTTTCATGCAGGGCGCGCTGGCGCTCGGCATGACGGTTGCCGGCGCCACCTCGCTGTCGCAAAGCGTTCTGGCGGCGACCCCCAAGAAGGGTGGACGGCTGCGCCAGGGCTTCTCGGCAGGCTCGACGACGGAAAGCCTGGATGCACTGAAGAGCAATGGCGCGGTGGTGGAAATCTGCAACAACTGGTGCTGGGGCAGCAACCTCACCGAAGTGCTGCCGGATGGCTCGGTTGCGCCTGAGCTTGCAGAGAGTTTTGAATCCAGTCCGGATGCCAAGACCTGGGTGTTCAAGCTGCGCAAGGGTGCCGAATTTCACAATGGCAAGTCGGTGACGGCTGACGATGTCATGGATTCGATCAACCGGCACCGCGGCGAAGACAGCGCCTCGGCATCGAAAGCCCTGTTCACTCCAATCAAGGACATGCGCAAGGACGGAGACGGCAACGTCGTCATCGAGCTGAACAGCCCGAATGCGGACTTCCCGTTCGTGCTCGGCGATTATCGCGCGGTGATCATGGCATCGGATGGCGAAGGCAATGTCGACATCGGATCGGGGAACGGCACCGGGCCTTACAGGCTGGAAGATTTCAAGCCGGGGGTGCGGGCGTTCTTCAAGCGCAATCCGAACTACTTCAAGTCAGACAGGGCGCATTTCGATGAGATCGAACATCTGGTGCTGATCGATGCCTCGGCGCGCCAGACGGCGCTGCGTACCGGCGATGTCGATGTCATCGACAGCGTCGAGGCCAAGACCGCTCACCTGTTGGGCAAGACACCGGGTTTGCGCATTCAGGAGATCACCGGCACGCAGAGCCGCAACATGATCATGCGCCTCGACACGCCGCCGTTCGACAATGCCGATGTCCGCATGGCCTTCAAGCTGGCGATCAAGCGCGAAGAGCTGATCGCCAAGATTGAAGCGGGCCACGGCGTTGTCGGCAACGATCATCATATCTCGCCGACCCAGCAATATCACAACACCGAACTGCCGCAGCGCATGTATGATCCGGACAAAGCCAAATTCCACCTGAAGAAAGCGGGAATGGAAGGGCTCGAAGTCGAGCTGAAAGCGTCTCCCGCGGCACTGGCCGGGGCTGCCGATGCCGCGCTGCTGTTCAGCGAGTCGGCGAAAGCAGCCGGCATTACGATCAACATCAAGAAAGTGCCGTCCGACGGGTTCTGGTCCGATGTGTGGAACAAGCCGGGGGTTGGCTTCACCACCTCCTACTGGGGCGGGCGGGCGACCAACGACTGGATGTTCACGACCTGTTGTGTGGCTGAGTCCAACTGGAACGATACCGCCTGGAAGGGCACCAAGGCGGCTGACCGGTTCAACGAACTGGTGGTGGCAGCGCGTTCGGAGCTCGATCCGGCCAAGCGCAAGGTCATGTATTGGGAGTGCCAGCGCCTGGTCAACGAGGACAGCGGCTCGATTGTGTGGGGTTTCACCAACTATCTGCACGGTCTGCGCGACAACGTCATGCATCCCGAAAAGGTGGCCGGCAACTGGACCCTCGACGGCTGCAAGAGCGCCGAACGGTGGTGGTTCGCCTAGCCATCGGGTTGAAATATCAATCCCGGCCTGATTACATGGCTGGACAGCCCGGCGGCGGTTTGATAGACCAACCGCCGCCGGTCTCGCTTCCGGCCTTCTCCAAAGCGACGGGTGTATAGCTCAGTTGGTAGAGCAGCTGACTCTTAATCAGCGGGTCCACGGTTCGAGTCCGTGTACACCCACCAAACATTTCAATGACTTAGCATAATATGCAGACACGAGTGATCACTACGAGTGACCATATGGTGACCAATTGGCGTCGATTCGTGCGTTTTCAAGTCGATAGCGTGACTGCTTCCAAAACCACGATATGGGCCCATAATGCCTTTATGCCCAACCCAGTCACCAACGGCGACCTGCGC
>JAHEJE010000252.1 GCA_024639035.1 Alphaproteobacteria bacterium | reverse complement strand
TGCGGGCGCGGCGGATTTGCCCGCTGAGTGCGTTAGACAGGCTTGAAAACCAGGCAGGTTTCCGGCACCTGTCTGCCTGCTCAGCGGGCAAATCCGCTGCGCAGAATGGTGTTAATTAATGGGTCCTGACCCTAGGATTGCACATGCAAGATCTCATTGGGCGGGTAACCGCACGCACGGGGCTGGATGAGGATGTCGCCGAACGCGCCATCGGCATCATGCTGTCGCTGATACAGACGCATGGTGATCAAAGCAAGGTCGGCACCCTGTTCGACAAGATGCCCGGGGCATCCGAAATCTCCGCACAACACGGCGGCAACGACACCAGGGAGGGCGGCCTTTTCGGCATGCTCGGCGGCGGGTCGTTGGGCGTGCAGCTGGCCGCAGCGGCAAAATTCCAGGCTGCCGGCCTCAACATGGTTCAAATAAAGGAACTCGGCGCCGAAGTCTTTGACTATGCACAGCAGAAGGCCGGGGAAGAGCTCGTGCGCGACGTCGTCAATTCCATTCCGGGACTGAACAAGTACCTCTAGGATTTGGCCCCTGTGGCTCGCTGCTTGCGCGACCAATAGGTAAATTGCGCCGGTTCTCGATATGGTTGTAGTGTGCACAGCCTGGCGGGCTGGCGTGACGAGGGAGGATCAAGCGTGGACTTTTCATTGGCGTCTCATTTTCCCAATGTTAATGAAAATGATTGGCGCCAGGCCGTGGATGCTGCATTGAAAGGCAGGCCATTTTCCAGCCTGGTCACAAAGACCATCGATGGCATTGACATCGAGCCCCTGTATCCCGGTTGCACCGACGACACCAGGATTGCACGCCCGGCCAGAGAGCCCGGTGACCCGCCTTGGGACATCGTTCAGCGCTGCGACATCCCCGACCTTGCCAGGGCCAACCGTCAGGCGCTTGACGATCTCGGCGGTGGTGCCGGCGGTCTTTCGATCGTACTCCCCGGCGCCGTGAGCGCGGGAGAATATGGCGTTCCGATCGCCACTACGGATGATGTCAAGCGGCTTCTCCAAGACGTGGAGCTGGACTTGATCTCCCTGCGGCTGGACGGCGGCATCCGCTCGCGCGAGGTGGCGCCGCTTCTCATCGATGTCTTTCGCGACCGCAATCTCGACCTGTCGAAATGCCGCTTGAACATCGGCCTCGATCCGGTCTCGAGCTTCGCTCAGACCGGCACGGTCATGCGCCGCACCGAAGTCATCGAGCGTATGGGTCAGGTCGTTGATCATTGCCGCGAAAGCGGATTTGCCGGGACCGCTTTTGTCGCCGATGCACGGGTCTACCACAATGCCGGATCGTCATGTGGTCAGGATATCGGCTTGGTCGCGGCGGCATTGGTCGAGAACCTGCGCAGTTTATGCGAGACCGGTCTTTCGCGCGCCGAGGCCGCCTCGCTCACAGGCATCATGATCAGCGTCACCCAGGATCAGTTTGCCTCAATGTGCAAACTGCGGGCATTGCGCCAGGTTTGGCAGCGCATTTGTGAGGTGCTTGAGATCGAGCCGACGGCAATTCGCATCGACACCGAGACCTCCTGGCGCATGATGTCGCGCAACGATCCGCATGTGAACCTGCTGCGTGCCACCAGTGCCATATTCGCCGCCGGGGCCGGCGGCGCCGACAGTGTGGCTGTCCTGCCTTACTCATTTGCCCACGGCGTGCCGGACGGCACCGCCCGCAGACTGGCACGCAACGCGCAAATCATCATGCAGGCAGAATCCGCCATCGGCCGGGTCGAGGACCCGGCTGCCGGATCCGGCCACGCCGAGCAACTGACAAGCGACCTGGCCAGTCATGGATGGAAATTCTTCCAGGCCATAGAGGCCCAGGGTGGCATCTTTGCTGCGCTGTCGAACGGATTCATACATTCGGCCATCTCCGACATGGCAAGAGAAAAGCAACGACTGATTGCCGAACGGCGCACCAAGGTGACCGGTGTGACGGAATTCGCCACCTTGGATGAGCCCGGCGTGAATGTCTGGGACGTCACGTTGCCCGATGGCTGGACCCAGCCGACGCCGCACTCAGGCGCGCGGGCTTCCGGTGATGAGATGGTCTGCGACCGTCTCATTCCACATCGTCTGACCGAAAGTTTCGAGAAGCTTCGCGCTGCCGCGGATCACTATGCCGAGGTCAATTCCCACAAGCCCGATTGCGTGTTCCTGGCAAATCTTGGCAACCCCGCGCAGTTCACCGCCCGTGCAAGGTTCGTTGCCAATCTCCTGGCTGCGGGCGGCATTGAAGCCCGCTTCAGTGAACCCCTTCAAAATCCCGACCAGATTGCCGAGGCATTCAAAGCATCGGGATGTCCGCAAGCCTGCATTTGCTCCAGCGATGACGTCTATGAGACCTCCGCTTCTGAAGCCGCGAAGGCGTTAAAGGCTGCAGGGGCAAATTTTGTCTGGCTGGCGGGCAAACCCGGTCATGACGCGGACAAGCTTCGCTCCGCCGGTATCGACGGACACATGTACGATGGCATGAATGTTCTCAGTGTCCTGCAGACAATTCATGCTCTCAACGGCCTTGAAATCGTCGGCACCGAAGGAGCGGTCAATGTCTAGGATACCGTCTTTTGCCGACATAGAATTCGGCCGATCCTCTTCGACCGCATCGGCTGCATCCGGTATCGATCCGTGGGTGACGCCCGAAGGGATTGCCGTCAAACCACACTTCGGGCCGGACGATATCGCTAGCTTGGATTTTCTCAACACGTGGCCGGGCTTGCCACCGTTCCTGCGCGGGCCCTATCCGACCATGTATGCCAACCAGCCCTGGACCATTCGCCAGTATGCCGGTTTTTCGACAGCAGAAGAGTCCAACGCATTTTACCGGCGTAACCTGGCCGCCGGACAGAAAGGGTTGTCAATCGCCTTCGATCTCGCCACCCATCGCGGCTATGACAGCGACCATCCGCGCGTCAAGGGCGATGTCGGCATGGCTGGCGTGGCCATCGACTCGATCTACGATATGCGCACATTGTTCGACGGCATCCCGCTCGACAAGATGAGCGTATCGATGACCATGAACGGTGCCGTCTTGCCGATCATGGCACTTTACATCGTTGCCGCCGAAGAGCAGGGCGTCGCACCGGAAAAGCTCACCGGCACGATCCAGAACGATGTGCTCAAGGAATTCATGGTCCGCAACACCTACATCTATCCGCCGGCCGCATCGATGCAGATCATCTCCGATATCTTCGCCTACACCAGCCGCAACATGCCGCGCTTCAACTCAATTTCGGTGTCGGGATATCACATGCAGGAAGCCGGAGCGACGGCCGATCTCGAGCTGGCCTACACCCTGGCGGATGGTGTCGAATACGTTCGCGCCGGTATCGAAGCCGGGCTCGATATCGACAAGTTCGCCCCGCGCATCTCATTCTTCTGGGCAATCGGCATGAACTTCTTCATGGAGATCGCCAAGATGCGTGCCGCGCGCATGCTGTGGGCCAAGCTGATCCAACCGTTCGAACCGAACAACCCGAAAGCCTTGTCGCTGCGCACCCATTCGCAGACCTCCGGCTGGTCGCTGACCGCCCAGGATGTATTCAACAATGTCACGCGCACCTGCATCGAGGCCATGGCGGCGACCCAGGGTCAAACCCAATCGCTGCACACCAATGCCCTCGATGAAGCCCTGGCATTGCCCACCGACTTTTCCGCCCGCATTGCCCGCAACACGCAACTTTTCCTGCAACATGAAGCCGGCGCCTGCCGGGTCATTGACCCCTGGGGTGGCAGCTATTTCGTTGAGCGTTTAACCCATGATCTCGCCGCGAAGGCCTGGGGTCACATTCAGGAAGTCGAAGAGCTAGGCGGCATGGCCAAGGCCATTGCAGCCGGTGTGCCGAAGTTGAAGATCGAAGAGGCAGCCGCACGCACCCAGGCGCGTATCGATTCCGGCGAACAGACGGTCGTTGGCGTGAACAGCTACCAGGTCGAAGATGACACCGAAATCGATATCCTGAAGGTCGAGAACGATCAGGTGCGCGCCCGTCAAATCGAAAAGCTTGAACGCTTGCGCAGCGAGCGCGACGAACAGCGCTGCAACGACGCTCTGGCAGCGTTGGGGACGATTGCCGATACCGGCAGTGGCAACCTTCTCGCCGGCGCCGTGGAGGCTGCCCGCGCCAAGGCCACGGTTGGTGAGATATCGCTCGCGCTGGAAAATGTTTGGGGTCGCCATGTTGCCGAGATCAAGACGATCCAGGGCGTCTACCGCAAGGAGGTGAGCAAGGTGTCCGATGCGGTTCAACGAACCCAGGCCATGGTCGAGGC
>JAHEJE010000251.1 GCA_024639035.1 Alphaproteobacteria bacterium | reverse complement strand
CGGTCTCGCGTTCAAGCCGCGGCAACAGTTCGCCGGCATACATTGCCAGCCGCGTCATGTTGAGACTGGCCCGCAGCGGCCCGACGATCCCGGCGGCGTGCCAGCTCGTGCCTGATGTGAGCGCATTGCGCTCCAGCAACAGCACATCGTCCGCGCCGCGGCACGCCAGATGATAGGCCACGCTCAACCCGATAGCGCCGCCGCCGATGATAACCGTGCTTGCCAACCCGATGTCCTGACCGATGTGTGCTGATGCGAGAATTGACAACGCAGCCGAATGCTGCAAGCAATTCATTATTCTATTAGAATTTCTAATGACAGTCAGAACATGGCCGGTTCGCAACCAAAGACCGACTTCGATTTCAACATGCTGCGGGCCATGGAGGTCTTCATGGCGGTCGTCGAGTTGCGCCAGGTGACAGCTGCCGCCGACGCATTGGGCATCACCCAGTCGGCGGCCTCGCAACATCTCAAGAGCCTTGAGTCGGCTTTCGGCGTGTCATTGCTCGACCGCACCCGGCGGCCCCTCGTGCTGACCCATGCCGGCGAGGTTCTGCAGCGCCGCGCCTTCACCATCCTCAACGAGGTTTCGGACCTGCGCTCCGACATCCGCCACATCGCTTCGGCGGCAATCCCGCTGCTGCGCGTCAACACGCTGGCATCGATTGCCACGACCCTGACGCCGCGCCTGACAACCTTCGTGTCCGAGGAACTGGAGATCCCCGAACTGTCGCTGTCGGCCGGTCTTGCAAGCGACCACCAGACGGCGCTGAACACCCGAAGATGCGATGTCGCCATCACCTCCGAGCCATTGTTTGATATGAGTGATTTCGAGCAGCACGCGATTCTGACCGAACCGTTCTTCCTCGTCCTCCCGCCGGATTACAGCGGGCCGGCGAATGATTTCGAGGCCGTTTCTTCCCGTCTCAACTTCATCCGCTTCAGCGCCTCCGCCCCTGTCGGACGCAGGACCGATCAGCATCTGCAGCGACTGCGCCTGTCGCCGTCGCGGGCGATGGAGGCCGACCGCTCGTCGATGGTGGTGGCCGCGGTTGCCACCGGCCGCGGTTTTGCCATCCTGTCGCCCAGCCTGCTGATCGATGCCGTGGTCGAGGGCATGGCGCTGCGGGTGGTGCCGTTGCCGTTCGCCGGCTTTTCACGAACCATCATGCTGATTGCCCGCAAGAACGGGCTTGGCGATATTCCCGCGCGGCTGGCTGAGGTGTGTACGCGCGAGCTGCAGGCGCAGTTCCACCGTGTCCTGCCGGCGCTCGCGCCACGGGTCGACTTTTCTCATCGAGAGGCGCGCTAATCCACTTCATTAGAAAAACAGATGGTGCGAATTTTGCTGCCGGTTTGAGGGCCGGCACGGACTAATCTGGGGCTCTGGTCCCGAAACATAGCGGACGGGTTAGGAGCTTGGCATGAACCGGCGCGCCGGGCGCAAGGCAAGGATGGCCGAACGGGCAGCACGGCAGGCTGTCGGCAAACCCTTCATCGTGCGCCGGGTGCCCAGCCTCAGCCTGATCGACGACGAGGCCATCGCCATCATCGAGCGCAACGCCGATCGTTTGCTGGACCGGGTCGGCATGGAGTTTCGCGGCGACGACGAGACCTTGCAGATTTTCCGTTCCGCCGGCGCCCGGGTGGACGGAACCAGGGTGCGCTTCGATCCCGGCTGGTGCCGCGACAGGATCAAGACGGCCCCGCGCACCTTCACTCAGCACGCCCGCAACCCCGCCCGCTCGGTTGAGATCGGCGGCAACGCCCAGCTGTTCTGTCCCAGCTTCGGCCCGCCCTTCGTTCACGACATGGAAAACGGCCGCCGCTACGCCACCATGACGGATTTCCGCAACTTCACCCGGCTGCACTACCAGTTGCCGGCGGTCCATCACTCCGGCGGCGTCGTCTGCGAGCCGGTCGACATCGAGGTCCCGTACCGCCACCTGCACATGGCCCACGCCCACCTGACGCTCAGCGACAAGCCGTTCATGGGCGCCGTCACCGCACCTCAGCGCGCCGCCGACACCATCGCCATGTGCCGGATCGCTTTCGGCGACGGCTTCGTTGCAGACAACTGCGTCCTCTACTCCGTGGTCAACACCAATGCCCCGCTGGTCATGGACCAGACCATGCTGTGGGCGTTGAAGGAATATGCCAGGGCAGGGCAGTGCACCGTCGTGTCGCCGTTTGTGCTCGGCGGTGCCATGTCGCCGGTCACCGTCGCCGCCACGCTGGCCCAGGTGCTGGCCGAGGTGCTGGCCACCGTGGCGCTGATCCAGCTCATCCGGCCGGGCGCCCCGTCGGTATTCGGCACCTTCTTTTCGCCGATCTCGCTGCGCACCGGCGCCCCGACCTTCGGCACCCCGGAGGGCACCCAGTTCCAGATGTGCGCCAAGACGCTCGCCGACCGTCTCGGCCTGCCGTTCCACTCTGTCGGTGCCCTCACCTCCTCGAAGGTGCCCGATGCCCAGGCCGGCTATGAAAGCCAGTCCCAGTTGATGGGCGCCGTCCTCGCCGGCACCAATTTCATCATCCACGCCACCGGCTGCCTCGAGGGCCTGCTGACCATGGGCTACGAGAAGACAGTGATGGACGCCGACCGTTGTGCGGCGATGGCCCGCTTCGTCGAGGGCGTCGATTTCACCACGGCAGCCCAGGCATTCGATGCCTTCGACGAGGTCGAACCGGGCGGTCACTTCCTCGGCTGCGCCCACACCCTGGAGAATTTCGAACAGGCGTTCTGGACCGGCGAGATGTCGGACAACGGCACCTACGAACAGTGGACCGCCGAGGGCGCCACCTGGCAGCACAAACGGGCCTCGGAACGGGTCAGAACCCTGCTGGCCGAGTATGAACCGCCGCCGATGGACCGGGCCGTCAGGCAGGCGTTGGATGAATTCGTCGAACGGCGAACCCGCGAAATCGAGGGAGGACAACCGTGAAAATCGAAACCGACTGGTCGTTGCAGGAAACCGCGCGCCGGCGCGACACCTATTACGCCGCCTCGCAGCGCAAGTTCGTGCCGTTCGCCGAGCCGATGGTCTTCAAAAAGGGCGCGATGCAGTATCTGTGGGACGAGGCAGGGCGCAAATACACCGACCTGCTCGGCATGAACGTCTGCATCTCCGTCGGCCACTCCCACCCGGACGTCGTCGAGGCCGCCACCGCCCAGGCCCGCGAGCTGACCCACTGCACCACCATGTTCTACCACCCGGTGCCGGCCCACTTCGCCGAAGAGCTCGCCGCGACCCTGCCTAAGGGCGCGGACGGCGATATCGAGTGGGTCGCCCACTTCACCAATTCCGGCTCCGAGGCCGTCGACCTCGCCCTGGCCATGGCCCGCACTTACACCGGCAACCTCGACCTGCTGGCCCTGCGCAACGGCTACCACGGCCCGACCTCGGCGGCGCAATCGGTCACCGGCATCGCCGCCTTCCGCCACCCCGGCCTGCCGGGAAACGTTGCCTTCGTTGCCGAGCCCAATCAGTACCGCGGCGTGTTCGGGTCGGGCACGGCGCCCTATCTCGATGAGATCGACCGCACCATCGCCACCGCCACCACCGGCAGGCTGGCCGGCATCATCGTCGAGCCGGTCCAGGGCTATGGCGGCATTGTTGAAATGCCCCCCGGTTATCTTGCCGGCGCTGCTGAACGGGTGCGCGCCGCCGGCGGTCTCTATATCGCCGATGAAGTGCAGGCCGGCTTCGGCCGCACCGGCGATCACATGTGGGGCTTTGAGGTCGGCGACGCCGTCCCCGACATCGTCGTCATGGCCAAGGGCATCGGCAACGGCTTCCCTCTCGGCGCGGTTCTGGCGCGCAAGCAGATCGCCGAGCCGATGGCCGACAAGTTCATGTTCCACACCTACGGCGCCAATCCGACAAGCTGCGCCGCCGGCCGCGCCGTGCTCAAGGTCCTGGCCCGCGACCGCATGCAGGCCAACGCCCGCGATGTCGGCGGCGCCTTGCTGGAGCGGCTCCGCGACCTGCAGCAAAAGCACCCCCAGATCGGCGACGTGCGCGGTCGCGGCCTGATGCTGGCCATCGAACTGGTCAAGGACAGAAAGACCCGCGAACCCGATCCGGAGACCACCATGGCCGTGTTCGAAAACTGCCGCGAGGCCGGTCTGATCCTGTCGAAGTCCGGCCCCTACCGCTCGGTCCTGCGCATGGTCCCGCCACTGTGCCTGTCCATGGCCGATGTCGACCAGGTCGCCGACGGCCTCGACCACGCCTTCCGCTCGTTGAATAGTTAGCGACACCAGTTCCCCTCCCCCTTGTGGGGAGGGGTTA
>JAHEJE010000250.1 GCA_024639035.1 Alphaproteobacteria bacterium | reverse complement strand
TGGCGGCGGCATGACCGTGCATGCCTCGACCCAGCACCCCAGCGAGGTCCAGCATCTCGTCGCCCGCATGCTCGGCCTGGCCGATGCCATGGTGGTCTGCCAGTGCCGCCGCATGGGCGGAGCGTTCGGCGGCAAGGAAAGCCAGGCGGCGCAATGGGCTTGTCTCGCCGCGCTCGCCGTTCACAAAACGGGGCGGCCGGCCAAGATACGCCTTGACCGCGACGACGACATGATCATGACCGGCAAGCGCCACGACATGCGCGCCGACTACGCCGTGGCTTTTGACGACCGCGGCGTCATCGAGGCCGTCGATGTCGAATTCCCGTCGCGCTGCGGCTGTTCGGCAGACCTGTCGCTCGGCGTCAACGACCGCACCATGTTCCACGCCGACAATGCCTATTTCTATCCGCATGCCCGCATCGGCTCGAAACGGATCAGGACCAACACGGTGTCGAACACCGCCTTTCGCGGTTTCGGCGGCCCGCAGGGCATGCTGTTTGCCGAACGGATGATGGACGATATCGCCATTCGCATGGGGCTGGACCCGTTGATCGTCCGCAAGCGTAATTTCTATGCCGGCGGGCGCGACGTGACACCCTATGGCCTGAAGCTGCCGGACAACATCATGGCGCCGCTGGTGCGTGAGCTGGAGAAGACCAGCGACTACAAGCGCCGCCGCCGCGAGATTGCCCGCTTCAACGCCAGGAGCGACATTCTTAAGAAGGGCATCGCCCTGACACCGGTGAAGTTCGGCATCTCGTTCACGCTGAAACATCTCAACCAGGCCGGTGCCCTGGTGCACGTCTATACCGACGGCTCGGTGCAGGTGAACCATGGCGGCACCGAGATGGGCCAGGGGCTCTACATCAAGGTCGCCCAGGTGGTGGCGGAAGAGTTCGGCATCGACGTTGCCTGGGTGCGGATTACCGCAACGACAACCGACAAGGTGCCCAACACCGCACCGACAGCGGCTTCGTCCGGCTCCGACATCAACGGCATGGCCGCCAAGCAGGCGGCCGAGGCGATCAGGTCGCGCATGGCCGAGCTGGCCGCCCGGCTGCATCAGGTCAAGCCGGCCCAGGTGCGCTTTGCCGGCGGCATGGTCAGCGCCGGTGGTACCGAGATGGACTTTGCCGAACTGGCCAGGCAGTGTTTTCTGGAACGTGTGTCGCTGTCCTCGACCGGCTACTACGCCACGCCGAAGATCACCTGGGACCGCGACACGGCGACCGGCCGGCCGTTTCTTTACTTCGCCTATGGCGCCTCGTGTAGCGAGGTGACCATCGACACCCTGACCGGCGAGATGCGCGTCGACCGGGTCGACATCCTGCACGACGTCGGTAAGTCGCTGAACCCGGCCATCGACATCGGCCAGATCGAGGGCGGCTTTGTGCAGGGCATGGGTTGGCTGACGACGGAGGAGTTGGTCTACGATGACATCGGCCGCCTCGCCACGCATGCACCGTCGACCTACAAGATCCCGACCTGCAGCGATGTGCCGGAAGATTTCCGCACCACGCTGTGGGCATCGAAGGGTAACCGCGAGAAGACCATCTGCAGCTCCAAGGCCGTCGGCGAGCCGCCGCTGATGCTGGCGACCAGCGTGTTCTCGGCCATCACCCACGCCATTGCCAGCCTCAAGCCCGGCACGCTGCCGCCGCTCGATGCCCCGGCGACGCCGGAGGCCATTCTCACAGCGGTGAACGCGATGAAGGCGGAGGATTAAGGCGATGCGTGTGTGGTCTGCCATCGTTGATGCCCTGAAAGGCCATGCTGCGTGCGCGCTTGTCACCCAGCTAGAGGTTGCGGGTTCGGCCCCGCGCGAGGCCGGCGTCCGCATAGTGGTGATGCCGGACGGCACTTTCACCGGAACGATAGGCGGGGGTGCGCTCGAGTGGCGCGTGCTGGCGCGGGCGCGAGGGATGTTGCGGGGCGGTGCGGCCGGTCTGGATATTGCCAGCCATGCGCTTGGTCCCGACATGGGCCAGTGCTGCGGCGGCGCGGTGAAAGTGATGATCGAGGTATGGACCGTCGAGCGTCTGAGCGAAGCGGAAGTACTTGCTGAGGCAGAGGCTGCTGGGCCGTTTTCGTGTGAAAGCGTGGTGGCCACAAATACGGTGGAGCGGACTGTTTCCATCGAGATGCCGGGTGAATCGAGCGCTATTGATTTGCCTCTCTCGGGTCAAGCCCGAGGGAAGCAATTGGGGGCTGGTGGGGAAAATCTCACCGAGCAATTTGGTGAGAGCGCGAGGCAATTGTATCTGTTCGGCGCCGGCCATGTCGGCCGGGCGCTGGTGCTGGCCCTGGCGCCATTGCCTTTCGATGTCACATGGATCGATGAACGGCGCCAGGCGTTTCCCGCCGCGGTGCCGGGCAATGTGACCATGGTGGCATCCACCGATCCGGCCGGCGAGTTGGCCGCAGCGCCCGATGGCGCCTTCGTTCTGGCGATGACCCATAGCCATGCCTGCGATCAAGCCATCGTTTACGCGGCACTGAAAGCCGGGCGCTTCGGCTCTGTCGGCGTGATCGGTTCGCAGACAAAGAGGGCCCGGTTCATTTCGCGACTGAGAAAGGCCGGGATTGAGGAGAAGCGCCTGGCAGCGCTGGTCTGTCCGATCGGCATGCCGGGTGTTTCCTCAAAGACACCGGCGGCGATTGCCGCCGTGGTGGCAGCGCAGCTTCTGCAACACGATGAATTGGTGAAAACCGGGCGAAATCCGGTGCAATCGCCGGCGATGGAGTTCAAACTCCATCAAACCGGGTAGAGGGGATGACCCAGGCGATGGCCGAAGCGCCAACACTGCTGTTCGAAGCCAGGGGCATCACCAAGATGTTCGGTGCGCTGGCCGCCAATCGTGATGTCGACCTGAAGGTGGCGCCGGGCGAGATCCATGCCCTGCTCGGCGAAAACGGTGCCGGCAAGTCGACCCTGGTCAAGATGATCTACGGCTCGTTGCAGCCGACCGAGGGCGAACTGCGCTGGATGGACAAACCGGTGACGATCGCCAACCCGGCCGCCGCCCGCGCCCTCGGTGTCGGCATGGTGCACCAGCACTTCTCATTGTTCGAGGCGCTGAGCGTGGCCGAGAACATCGCCCTGGCGCTGTCCGGGGCTTTCGACCTCGATGCCCTGGGCGAAAGGATCCGCACCGTTTCGGTGGACTACGGCCTGCCGCTCGATCCCACCGCACTGGTGGCCGATTTGTCGGTCGGCGAGCGCCAGCGTATCGAGATCGTGCGCTGTCTGTTGCAGGAGCCGCGTCTGCTGATCATGGATGAGCCGACGGCGGTGCTGACCCCGCAGGAGGCTGACCAGCTGTTCGTCACGCTGAACCGGCTGGCCGGCGAGGGCTGCGCCGTGCTCTACATTTCGCACCGCCTGGAGGAAGTGAAGAACCTGTGCCACAACTCCACCATCCTGCGCCACGGCGAGGTCGTCGCCAATGTCGACCCGCAGGAAGAGACGGCAGCCAGTCTGGCCCGCCTGATGGTCGGTGCCGATGTTCATGAGATCAAGCCACGCGCGGCGGCCCTGACCGGCGACATCCTGATCGAGACCAGCGACCTGTCGCTGCCGCCGGACGGCCCGTTCGGCGTGGCACTGAAGCAGGTGCGTATGCAGGTGCGGGCTGGCGAGGTTTTCGCCATCGCAGGCGTCGCCGGCAACGGCCAGTCGGAACTGTTCGATGCCCTGTCGGGCGAGCGCCCGGCCACCCGGGCAAATGCGGTGACGTTATGCGGCACCGCCTGCGGCCGATCGGGCGTGACCGCGCGCCGAAGCCTGAATGTTGCCTTCGTCCCGGAAGAACGCCTTGGCCACGGCGCGGTGCCGGGCATGCCGCTGTCCGATAACGTTATCCTCACCCGCCACAGCGCCGCAGGCGGTGTGGCCGGCAGGGGCCTGATCGACTTTGCCGCCGCGCGCGCCATCAACGATGAAGTGACCAAGGTGTTCGATGTGCGCAAAGCAAAGCCCGACCCCGAGGCCCGCGCCCTGTCCGGCGGCAACCTGCAGAAGTTTGTCGTCGGCCGCGAGATGACCCGCAATCCCAAGGTGCTGATCGTCAACCAGCCGACCTGGGGTGTCGATGCCGGCGCCGCCGCCCTGATCCGTCAGGCGCTGATCGATCTGGCGCGGTCCGGTTCGGCGGTTCTGGTGATTTCCCAGGACCTCGATGAGATTTATGAAATCGCCGACCGCATCGCGGTCATCTCGCGCGGTGAATTGTCGGACAGCTACAAGCCGGCTGATTTGTCATTGGAACAGATTGGCCTGCTGATGGCCGGCGCCC
>JAHEJE010000249.1 GCA_024639035.1 Alphaproteobacteria bacterium | reverse complement strand
GAGCGGACGATCATCGTCAACGGCCTGTCGAAGGGTTTCGCCATGACCGGCTGGCGGATCGGATATGGCGCCGCTCCAGTGCCGGTGGCACGCGCCATGAGCAAGGTCCAGGGCACTTTCACCGCCGGCGGCAACGCCTTCGTGCAACATGCAGCCGTCGCCGCATTGTCCGGAAATCGCGATGCTGTCGAAGCGATGCGCACGAGCTACCAGCGCCGGCGCCAGCTGGTCATCGATGGCTTGAGCGCAATTCCCGGCATCAGATCGCCAAGACCCGACGGCGCCTTCTACATCTTCCCCGATGTCGGCGCCTACCTCGGCAAGACCGCTGGCAACAGACACATCGAGACGGTGGACGACCTGTCGCATTGGCTGCTCGAAAAGCACCACGTCGCAACCGTGCCGGGCACCACATTCGGCGATGGACGCTGCATACGTCTGTCTTTCGCCGCCAGCGATGCCGATATCATGGCAGGTCTCGAGCGCATCGCGCTCGGCCTGGCAGAGCTCACTTGAACTACTTGTGGTCGCCCTTGGCCGGCTGCGGTTTCAGCCAGTGCATGATCAGCGAACCGGCAATGACAACCAGGAAAATGTGGCCATAGGCGATGAGCCACCCCATGTCGGGCGCTGCACCAACGTTGTCGACCATCAATCCGAACACCAGCGGCCCCAGCATTGCCCCGGCAAATCCGACCGTGGAATGAACCGCCATGGTGATGCCGCGCTCGTGCGGCTTGGCCGATGAAAACGTTCCCGCCGTCAGCGACGATGAATCGAACATGATCATGAAGCCATGGGCAAGCGCCAGAGCCGCACACCACCAGTACGAGACGAACCCGGTCCAGGCCACCGCCAGCGCCAGCAGGCCGGACACCGCCATCGCCCGGCTGATCGTCCTGGCGCGGCCGGTGCGGATCGAGAACTCGTTGCCGATGATGCTGGCGAACACGCCGAGCACCGTCATCACCGCGGCAACCACCGCCGGCGTGATGCTTCCGGTCGCAGCGCCGTTGTGGCTGGCCGACATGGCCAGAAACGCCACCAGCCAGGAGCGCACGGCAAACAGCTCATAATTGTGCAGGGCATAGCATGCCGAATAGGCCACCGCCGAGCGATTGCGCAACACCGGACGCGGATCGAGGATGCGCAGCCAGGAGCCGTGCGCGGCAGGCGTGGGAACACGGTGCGCGACCAGCGCCACGATACAGACCGCAACACAACAGGCCCCGCCGGCGGCATAAAACGGCGCGCTCCAGCCGGCCAGTCCCGCCAGCCATTCGGACATGACGAATGAAATTCCGGCACCAAGGCCGAAGGACGCGGTGTAGAACCCGGTGGCCCGCGCGACATACTCCTCCGGCAGATGCTCGCCCAGCACCCGCAGACCGGGCATGTAGGTTCCCGCAAGGGCAAGCCCGTACATGGCGGAGAATCCGGCGGCGGAAACTGCATCGTGGGCAAACGTTCCGAAACCGACCAATGCCAGCGCCCCAAGCGTAGCACAGCACAAATAGATCGCCCTGGCGTCGATCCTGTCCGTCATGCTGACCAGGAACGGCACACAAACGGTGTAGCCGAGAAACAACGCCGAACTCACCGCGCCGGCCTCGGTACCGCTCAGCGACCACAGCTGGGTGAATTGCGGCAACAACGCCGGGAAGATCGAGATGCCTGTCATGGTACAGACATGGGCCAGGCAGAACGCCGCGATAAATCCGGGGACGCCGAGCTTCACGACACTCTGACCTTGCGAATTTTCGGTATATCAAGGCTAGGCAATTGCGCCAAAGCGGCGCCGGCGATCACCAGCCCGGCGCCGGCCAGTGTCAGCACCTCGATGGAACCCCCGAGCAGCAGCATGATCACCATCACATAGAGCGGCACCAGATTGTGGTGCATGGACGCGATCGTGATTCCGACCATTTTTCCGGCCAAGAACCACAACACCGTTGAAGCGCCGATTGAGATCGGACCGAGCCAGGCGAGCATGAGCAGGGATGGCCCCGACAGGTCGTATTCCAGCGGAACCAGCCCGAACAGAACGGCGAACTCGGCATAGATCAGCGTCATCAATGTCAGCATGACCATGCTTATGGCGGCCTTGGCCAGCGGCGAGACCTGCGGCGAAACGGCAACCATGGAGCGCGAGTACCAGACATAGAACACCACGCCCGTGGCAATCACGATTGCCCCGAGATAGGAGCCCTCGCGGCTTCCCGAAGCCCCGTCCTGCAGGCCGATACTGGCAATCGCACCACCCGCAGCAGCCAGGACAATGCCGGCAGCCAGCACGACGGTGAGCCGTTCCACGCGGGTTACCACACCCATGACCACCGAAACGATCGGCATCGCGGAGACCAGGATGGCTGCGGTTGCCGGGTCGACATAGCGTTGCCCCCAGACGAACATCAGGTTCGACGCCGCCAGGGCCACTCCGCCGGCACCGACCAGATGCCTCACCTTCAGCGCGAACAACTGCCGCCACTGGCCCATGCAGATGACCACGAAGACCAGCGCCAGCGCCGCCATGCCGGATCGGACCGGGGTCAGCAGCACCGGGTGCCAGTCGGCAAGCAGGCGGTCGGCAAGCGGGAAGTTCGTTGCCCACAGCAACATGCACAGCACGCCCACGAAATTCCCGGCCAAACGTGATGAACCACTGCGCATTTCAGACGCCCTGAACCCCTGCAAGCCACCACGCTACTCCAACTGCGGCATCGGCGAAAGCAAAGCATTCACCGCGCCTGTGCGCAGCAACCGGCGACAAAACCGAAGACTTACAATTCGCTGCCTGGCGCGTTATGTCAGAATGAACGCCTGTCACCCGTTTCAAGGACCCCCGCTCATGCCGCAATCGCTCTCATTGGAGGCACTATCCGAACTGGAAAAGAAGGTCCTGTGGCTGGCGGCGCAGACCATTCACAATGCCAACCACGAGCGAGGGGACTCAAGCGGCGTGAAGGTCGGCGGCCACCAGGCCTCCTGCGCATCCATGGCGACGATCATGACGGCCCTTTATTTCGCCGTTCTGCGGCCGCAGGACCGGGTTGCCGTCAAGCCGCACGCCAGTCCGGTGTTCCACGCCATTCAGTATCTTTTCGGCAATCAGAGCCTGGAGAAGCTGAAGAATTTTCGCGGCCTGAAGGGTGCCCAATCCTATCCCTCGCGCACCAAGGACGTCGACGATGTCGACTTTTCCACCGGCTCGGTCGGCCTTGGCGTCGCCATGACCGCATTCGCCAGCCTGGCGCAGGACTACATCCACGCCAAGAATTGGAACACCGCCTGGCCCAAGGGCCGCATGGTTGCGCTCGTCGGCGATGCCGAACTCGATGAAGGCAACATCTATGAAGCCCTGATCGAGGGCTGGAAGCACGGGCTGAAGAACACCTGGTGGATCATCGACTACAACCGCCAGAGCCTGGATGCGGTCATCAAGGCGCCGCTGACGCCCAAGCTGACCGCGACCTTCGAGAACATGGGCTGGCGCGTCGTCACCCTGAAATTCGGCAAAAAGCTCCAGGCCATCGGCGAAAAGCCCGGCGGTCGGGCCATCCTGGCCTGGATCGAGCAATGCGACAACGCGCTCTACTCGGCCCTGACGTTTCAAGGCGCCGGCGGCTGGCGGACGCAACTGACTCAAGACCTCAAGGACCAGCCGCAATCCCTTGAATTGATTCAGTCCTTGAACGATCGCGAACTCGGCGACTTGATGACAAATCTCGGCGGCCATTGCATGGCCAGCCTGCTGGAGGCCTTCAGCGCCATCGACACCGATCAGCCGGTCTGCTTCATCTGTTACACCGTCAAGGGTTACGGCTTGCCGCTTGCCGGCCACAAGGACAATCACGCCGGCCTGATGACCCCGCAGCAAATGGCGGCCTTCAAGGTCGCCTGCGGCATCGCCGACGGTCAGGAGTGGTCGAAGACCGCCGGGCTGAACCTTACCGGTGACGAATTCACCGCCGCCGTCGGGCAAGCGCCGTTCAACCAGAAAGGCCCGCGCCGGCTGGCATCTACCAACGTGCCTGTCGAAGCATTGGCGCTTCCCGACATCAAGGGCTCCATGTCGACCCAGCAGGGTTTCGGCCTGATTCTGCAGGAAATCGCCCGATCGGACACACAATTGGCCGATCGCATCGTCACCACCTCGCCCGATGTCACGGTATCGACCAACCTCGGCCCGTGGGTCAACCGTCGCGCGGTGTTTGCCAATGAAGATGTCGAGGATGTGTTCCAGTCGCGCAAGCTGATGTCAGCCCAGCGCTGGACCATGGGTCCCGGCGGCCAGCATATTGAACTGGGCATTGCCGAAAACA
>JAHEJE010000024.1 GCA_024639035.1 Alphaproteobacteria bacterium | reverse complement strand
CTGGCGCCGCTGCCCTACATCGTCGTGATCATCGACGAAATGGCCGACCTGATGATGGTCGCCGGCAAGGACATCGAGGGCGCCGTCCAGCGCCTTGCCCAGATGGCCCGCGCCGCCGGCATCCACGTCGTTATGGCTACGCAGCGCCCGTCTGTCGATGTCATCACCGGCACCATCAAGGCCAATTTCCCCACCCGCATCAGCTTCCAGGTCACCTCCAAGATCGACAGCCGCACCATTCTCGGCGAACAAGGCGCGGAACAATTGCTCGGCCAGGGCGACATGTTGTTCATGGCCGGAGGCGGTCGCATATCGCGCCTCCACGCACCGTTCGTATCGGACACCGAAGTTGAGGAAATCGTCAGCTTCCTCAAGGCCCAAGGCGCACCGGACTATGTCGAGGCGGTCACCGAGGAGGACGAACTGGAAGCCAACGGTCCGACGCCCTTCGATGGCGGCCCGTCTGCATCCACCGGCGATGAGAACTATGATCAGGCCGTCGCGGTTGTCCTGCGCGACAAGAAGGTTTCGACAAGCTACATTCAGCGCCGGCTGCAAATCGGCTACAACAAGGCTGCAAGCCTGATCGAGCGCATGGAAGAAGAGGGGTTGATTTCCGCTCCCAATAATGCGGGCAAGCGCGAAATCCTCGTCGGCGACCCGAGCGTTGAGTAAGTATGTGTGCCGTAAAACCGCCGTGTTCGACTGATCAAAGGTGCAGTCTATCTCGTATCGCCGCCGCTTTGGCGGCCGTAGAGCGCGATGACTCCCTGCGCAAGATCATACTGTAAGGATCACCAGCCAGAATGCCACGCATGACCACATTCCGCACTCTTGTCGTCGCCCTCATCGCATCGGCCGCCATCGCCTTCACCGCTTCGGCCAACGCGGCAAAAACCCCTAAACTGTCGCAGAGCGAGCGTGCTGTTGTTCAGAAAATTGCCAATTACATCAATAGCTTAACCACACTTCAAGGTGAGTTTACGCAGATCAGTCCCAAGGGCAAGGTTTCATCCGGTATATTTTACATTTCAAAGCCCGGAAAACTGCGTTTCGAATACGCCCCGCCCAACCCGTTTCTGATCGTCTCAGATGGCACCTGGCTCACGGTCCAGAACCGCGCCCGCAGTAAGGCCGACCAGTACCCGCTGTCCAAGACGCCGTTGCGGCTGATGCTGTCGAACAACGTCGATCTGTTCAAACAGGCCATCGTTCGCAACGTAAAGGACAATGACGGCATCCTGACCATCGCCTTGGAAGACCGTGACCAGTTGGTCGCCGGACACCTGGTGTTGGTATTCAACGACAATACCAAGTCTCTGCAGCAATGGATCGTGGTCGACGGCCAGGGACGCCGCACGACCGTATCGCTAGGCCGCACCGTGGCCGGCACCAAGCCGGATCCGAAACTGTTCCGGGTCAAGGTCAAGGACCGCAGTCTGTCGAAGGTCGACAGATGACCTGCCGGATAACACCACACCGACGGTAGCGCGCGCAGCCCATCGCTGTCTTTGGCAGAAATCTGCGGCTCTACCCCTCTCAAAAAGCCGTCGGTCTGCACCGAAGATTACAGTAATTTCACACAAAAGTGCACCTGCGTGCATTGCAATGGTGCCAGATAATAACTATCTTGGATCCAATACGCGCTGCTCATTTTCGTCGGCCTATGCCCCCCGCTCAACCCCAGGCCGCGAGCAGCGGTAGACGCCGGATTCCCCTCCCGGCGTTAAAAGCGCACATGCGCATTGAACGCCCGGCCCCCGACCGGGCGTTCTTTTTTGGCATCCTGTGGGCTTGCGATCCTCGCTGTCCGGCGCCAGTTTAATCGTTTCACTCCCGCCAAGGCCGTTTCATGCTGAAGATTGCAACCTGGAACATTAATTCGGTCCGCTTGCGTGCCGGTCACGTTGTAGATTTTTTGAACCGTTGGGCCCCGGATGTTTTGTGCCTGCAGGAGACGAAATGCCCGCAGGGCCAGTTCCCCTCCGCTGCATTTGCCGAGGCTGGCTACACGCATATCGCAGAGCGTGGCCAATCCGGATATCACGGCGTTGCCATCGTCTCGAGAATCCCGTTTCAGACAGTGAAAACGCGCGATTTCTGCGGCAAACAGGATGCCCGGCATGTCTCTGTCAGGCTCAAAGGTGAATTGCCCCTCGAGATCCACAATTTCTACGTTCCAGCCGGTGGTGAAATTCCCGACCGGTCGATCGACGAAAAGTTCGCCCACAAGCTTGATTTCATTAATGAAATGATCGCCATGTTTCGCCGCAATAGCGCTCGCCGGATGGCGCCGGCAGCCCTCGTCGGTGACCTCAACATCGCCCCTCTGGAGCACGATGTCTGGTCTCACCGGAAACTTCTCAAGGTGGTGTCACACACACCGCTCGAGGTTGACCTACTGAACGATCTGCTGAACACCGGCAACTGGATCGATGTCATGCGCCAGCACGTCCCGCACGACCGCAAACTGTACACATGGTGGAGCTACCGGGCACGCGACTGGTCAACCGCTGACAAGGGCCGGCGGTTGGACCACATCTGGCTCGACCCGGAGCTTGCTGCATCCTGCGCCGGGATCGAGGTGGTACGAGAGGCGCGCGGCTGGCAGCGTCCATCCGATCATATCCCGGTCATTGCCACGCTCGAAACGTCATCAAACTTGTGAGAATGACGCCGCCCGGTCGAACAACGACTGCACACGCTTGAGCTCTCTAAGAGAGATATCGACATCGTTCGACAAGACCTTCAGAATCTCCGTGCCGGTGTCGGGGAATTCCTTGCACACCCTGACAAACAGCTCATGCGGAATGCACATGGCGGTCAGGGCGCCTTTCGCCTTGATGCTCATGTTGGGGGTGAGTTTGGCCACCATCGATTTGGCACACACAAAGGCGCCCGGACCAAGCGTTGCCACCAAGACATTGTTGCCGGCAACGTCCTGGTAGGCCTCCGCTTGACCATCGAGGATCAGATATGCAGCAGAGCCAGGTTCGTTCTGGCGCACCAGGTATTGCCCGGACGAAACCGTCACCGCGGTCGAAGAGAACGCCAAGACCTGCAAGTAGGCCGGGTCGACGCCTGCAAACAGGGGCACCTTCCGCAATAACTGAACGTCATTTCTTACTGCCATTTCAGCCCTTCAGGTCGATGCAGGCCTATCGTTCAAGGCTGTTTCATTGCAGCGAATGCAAGCAAGAATCAGTCCAATCGGCCGATCTGATCAGCTAACGTCCATATTTTCTGTGGCAGTACAAGCAGACAGTGACAAAAACACCGGGTTTTGCTCAGCCTTTGCGCGATTATGGCACCAGTTTGTAGCCACCGGTTTCTGTAACAAGTATCTCAGCATGCGAGGGATCGCGCTCGATCTTCTGGCGCAGCCGGTAAATGTGGGTCTCCAGAGTGTGCGTGGTCACACCGGCATTGTACCCCCACACCTCGTGCAGCAGCACATCCCGGCCAACCACTTTTTCGCCGGCGCGATACAGATACTTGAGGATCGAAGTTTCCTTTTCAGTCAGCCTGACCTTGCGGGCGTCATCGTGGATTAAGACCTTGGCGCTGGGCTTGAACGTGTACGGCCCGACTTTGAAGACCGCATCTTCGCTTTGCTCGTGCTGGCGCAAATGCGCCCTGATCCTTGCCAGCAGAATGCCGAAACGAAACGGTTTGATGACATAATCGTTGGCGCCGGAATCCAGCCCTAAAATGGTATCGGAATCAGAGTCCTGTGCCGTCAGCATGATCACCGGACCCTTGAAGCCGTTGCGCCGCATGATTTTGCACGCTTCGCGTCCATCCATATCCGGCATGTTCACATCGAGGACAACAAGATCGACCAATTCCGCCTTCACATGCTTGACACCCTCGGTGGCGTTGGCAACATCGGTAATGAGAAATTCATCGTGATGCGAGAATTGTTCAACCAGCAGTTCACGCAGGGAATCGTCATCATCGACGATCAGGAGTTTTTTTGCAGCACTCATACGTGGTCTTCCTTCAGATCTTGCATCCGCAACCAACATCCTCGGCTGCGTTGGCAAATGCCTGCCCGCAGTTCTCGCAGTGGCCACTATGTAGTTTACCACGCGGATAATTCAAAGCCATGACGACCAACACACAGCCAATTGATTGCATCAATGTGTACGCTCACACAACGGCGAGGTGTCAGGGAACTCTGACATATCAAGATATTGAGGTGCGATGCGCACTCGGCCGCGCCGGCATTCGCAATGAAAAAACCGAGGGTGACGGCGCCACCCCAGCCGGTTCATGGCCGTTGCGCAAGGTCCTCTATCGCCCAGACAGGATCGGCGATCTGAACTCGAGGTTGCCCATCGAGGCCATTGATCCCGCCGACGGCTGGTGTGACGAACCTGGCTCCCCGCACTACAACCGGCCGGTGAGATTGCCCTGTGCCGCCAGCCACGAGTGCATGTGGCGGGATGATTCGCTTTACGACATTGTCGTGGTGCTCGGTCACAATGATGATCCGGTGGTCCCAGGTGCCGGCAGCGCGATTTTTTTTCATTTGGCCAGTGCCGACTATAGCCCCACGGCCGGCTGTATCGCTGTAGCGCGCGAACACATGCTTGCCGTGTTGCGGCGCTGCGGCATGACAGCGGTTATGACCGTGCACCTATGAGCTGGCTTTGGCGATCTTCATGTCACGGGCACCGAATATGGCGCTGCCGACACGGACATGGGTCGCGCCGAATGCGATGGCAACGTCGAAATCTCCGCTCATGCCCATGCTCAGTCCATCAATACCGTTGCGCCTGGCAATCTTTTCAAGCAGCGCAAAATGCAGCGATGGCTCTTCATCAACCGGCGGGATGCACATCAGACCGGCAATTCGCAATTCAAGCTCATCGCGGCATTGGGCGATGAAGCGGTCTGCCTGACCGGGAAATATACCGGCCTTTTGCGGCTCCTCTCCGGTGTTCACCTGTACGAAGAGTTCTATCGATCTGTCTTGCGCCCGCATTTCCTTGGCGACGGCCCGGGCGATCTTTACCCGGTCGATGCTCTGGATTGCATCGAAAAGCTGCACTGCCTCGCGCGTCTTGTTGCTTTGCAGCGGGCCGATCAGATGCAGTTCGATCCCCGGATGCGCCGCTTTCAGCGCCGGCCACTTGCCACAGGCTTCCTGAACCCGGTTTTCTCCGAACACCTTCTGGCCAGCTGCGATAACCGGTTCGATTGCCTCGGCATCGAATGTCTTGCTGACCGCGACCAGCGTGCATTCGCCCGGCTCGCGCCGTGCATCGCGCAACGCCTCGGCCATTTTACTGCGCACTACACTCAATCCGGAATGGCTTTCGCCCGGTTGCGCGATGATTGAATCATGTGGTCCGTGGGACAAACCGGTTCTCCTTTGCAGCCCGATGAAACGCCGATGCGTGCTTGCGGGTCGGGTCAAGTGCTGGTACTCCACCACGCATGGGACAACAGACCAAAGCACCGCTCACACATACAAGATGACCAACGAACGCTACAACCCCGCCGACGCCGAGCCACGCTGGCAGCAGCGCTGGAATGACGCCGGCTCTTTTGCCGCCGACAACACTTCCGACAAGCCGAAATTCTATGTGCTGGAGATGTTTCCCTACCCCTCCGGCCGCATTCACATGGGCCACGTGCGCAACTATACCATGGGCGACGTGCTGGCCAGATTCAAGCGCGCCTGCGGCTACAACGTCTTGCATCCGATGGGCTGGGATGCCTTTGGCATGCCGGCGGAGAACGCGGCCATGCAGCGCGGCGTCCATCCCAAAGGCTGGACCTACGACAATATCGCTGCAATGCGCGATCAGCTCAAGGCCATGGGATTGTCCCTCGACTGGAGCCGTGAGATCGCCACCTGCGATCCTGATTACTACCGACACGAACAATCCATGTTTTTGGATTTTCTCGCAGCGGGCCTGGTTGAACGCAAGGTCTCGACCGTCAACTGGGATCCGGTCGACCACACCGTACTGGCCAACGAACAGGTTATCGAGGGCCGCGGCTGGCGCTCCGGCGCGTTGGTCGAAAAGCGCGAATTGGCCCAGTGGTTTCTCAAGATCACCGATTATTCGCAAGAATTGTTGGACGCGCTGGAGACCCTCGACAACTGGCCCGAAAAAGTGCGCCTGATGCAGCACAACTGGATCGGTCGGTCCGAGGGCATGCGGTTTTCCTTCGCGCTTGAGGACGAAAACGGCAACCTGCAGGATGACCCGCTGACGGTATACACCACGCGCCACGATACGATTTTTGGCGCCAGCTTCTGTGCCGTCTCCGCCGACCACCCACTCGCCCGGACAGCCGCTGAGACCTCTGGCGATGTCGCCGCGTTCCGCAAGGAGTGCGCAGCTCTCGGTACCAGCGAGGAAGCAATCGAGCGGGCTGAAAAGAAAGGCGTTCCGCTCGGCATCTACGCCCGCCATCCGTTCCGGAAAGGCGAGCGCTTGCCGGTCTACGCTGCAAACTTTGTCCTCATGGGTTACGGCGAGGGTGCCATCTTCGGTTGCCCCGCCCATGACCAGCGCGACATCGATTTTGCCCGCAAATACGGTCTCCCGGTCCTGCCCGTGGTCGCCCCTGCAGATGCCGATCCGACCACATTCGAGGTTGCCAACGAGGCGTTTCTTGAAAAGGAGGGCGACAGCACCGTCCTGATCAATTCCGACTTTCTCAACGGCCTGTCGGTGGCCGAAGCAAAGGAGGAGGTGGCCACACGCATGGAATCCGCCGGTATCGGCGAGCGCAAGGTCAACTTCCGTTTGCGTGATTGGGGTGTTTCGCGTCAACGCTACTGGGGCTGCCCTATTCCGGTTATCCATTGCCAGGCCTGTGGTGTCGTGCCGGTACCGAAATCCGACTTGCCGGTGGTGCTGCCGGAAGATGTCAGCTTCGATGAGCCCGGCAACCCGCTGGTGCGTCATCCAACCTGGAAACACGTTCCCTGCCCCAAGTGTGACGCTGCCGCCGTCCGCGAAACCGACACCTTCGATACTTTCGTCGATTCGTCGTGGTACTTCGCCCGGTTCTGCTCGCCTCACGCCGATCACCCGGTCGACCAGGACGCTGCAAACTACTGGATGCCGGTCGACCAGTATATCGGCGGCATAGAACACGCCATCCTGCATCTGCTCTATTCGCGGTTCTTCCTGCGCGCCATGCGCAAGACCGGCCACATCGCCATCGACGAACCGTTTTCCAGTCTGTTCACCCAGGGCATGGTGATCCACGAAACCTACCGCACGGCGGAAGGCGCCTGGGTTGAGCCGGCCAATGCCAGCCAAGAGGCATCGGGATGGGTCGAAACATCGACCGGAAAGCCGCTCACTGTCGGCTCGGCGGAAAAGATGTCGAAGTCAAAGAGCAATGTCGTCGATCCTGAATTGATTATTGCGCAGTACGGCGCCGACACGGCGCGCTGGTTCATGCTTTCAGACACCCCGCCGGAACGCGATATTGAATGGACCGAAGCGGGCGCAGAAGGCGCCTGGCGGTTCACCCAGCGCCTGTGGCGGCTGATCCACCAGGCCGTTGCCTTGTCGAATGCAGGCGAGAGCGATGGGGCCGATGACACCGCTGCCTTTGCGCTGCGCAAGGCAACGCACCAGGCGCTCCATGCCGTCACCGAGGATATCCTGGGCCTGAGGTTCAATCGGGCCATAGCCAGGATCTATGAGCTGGCCAACACCCTGTCCGATGCTTCTGGCACCGCCAGTCCATCTGCCGCCCTGCGGGCCGCCATCAGGGAGTGTGCTGCCATATTGGTCCAGATGTTCGCACCGATGATGCCTCACCTGGCCGAGGAATGCTGGGTTGTCCTGGGTCATCGCACCTTGCTGACCGAGACCCCTTGGCCCGAGCCCGAGGCAGCCTTGCTGGTCGACGACGAGATTACCATGGCCATACAGGTCAACGGCAAGCGCCGTGATGAAATGACCGTCGCCAAGGGCCTGGCAAAAGAACAGGTTGAACAGTTGGCGCTTGAGTTGGATAATGTAAAGCGCATCGTTGCGGACAAGAGTGTCCGCAAGGTGATTGTGGTGCCGGACCGTATTGTAAACATCGTGGCGAACTGACCGATGAAGAACATGGCCGCCATATCGATTGCGATTGCCGGATTGGCGCTCGCGGCCTGTGATTTCCGTCCGCTGTACGGCACCACTGAAACCGGCGGCAATGTGGCCTTCCTGCTGGCCTCGATCTCCGTTGATCAGCAGAACACCAGACTTGGTCAACTCGTGCGCAACGAGATTGTATCCGGCATTTCGCCGGCCGGCACATCGGGTGGCAATGCCTACCGGCTCGCGTTCACCGCCCAGGACAGTGAGTTCACCTCGATCGACAGCGTCAACACCGAACCCTTGCGCCAGCAATACAAGGTCAATGCTTCGTTCACCTTGATCGATACCGGCACCGGCAAACCGGTTCATACCGGCAAGACGTTTTCCCAGGTGTCGTACGATCGGGTCGATGCACCTGCTGCCAATCTTCAGGCCCAGACCAATGCCCAGGAGCGTGCCGCAATCGAAATCGGGCGCGACATCCGCATTCGTCTGGCGGCCTATTTCTCCAGCAATGGGAACAATTAAACCACAAGCGCTGGACCGGTGGTTGCGTGCCCCCGACGGCACCAAGAAGTGCATTCTCGTGTTCGGCAACGAACCGGGTGCAATCCATGATCATGCAACCCGGATCGTCCAGGCGCTGGCCGGTCCTGATGCTGACTCAATGAACATAGTTCAAATATCTGAAGACATGCTGAAGACGGATCCCGGCCGCCTGGCAGATGAAGCCGGGGCAATCTCCATGTTCGGCGGCCAGCGCATCATCTGGTTGCGTGATCCCGGCACCACGGCGACGCGTGTCGCCACCGGCTTCGTCGCCAGTCCGGTCGGCGATGCCGTTCTGGTGATTGAAGCCGGCAGTCTTGCCAAGTCATCGCCCCTGCGCAAAGCGTGCGAAGCCTCACCAGTGGCCATGGCCATGGCCTGCTACGCCGACACCGCCGAAGACCTCAACGCGCTCATCTCATCTGTGTTGACATCGCACAGTCTGCGGATCGACAACGAGGCCCGCATGGCGCTTGTCGCACTCCTCGGCGAGAATCGTGGCCAGTCGCGTTCCGAACTGGAAAAGCTGGCGCTTTATTGTTACGGCTCCGAATCGGTCTCGCTCGACGACGTGGCGGCCGTTTGCGGCGACACCTCTGCTTTGTCCCTCGATACCATGATCGATGCGGCGTTCGAAGGCGATACCGAAACCGCCTGCCGGAATTTCTCTGGGTTGACCGATATTGCATCCGGAGCGTCCGCCATCCTCACCGCACTGGCCCGTCATATCAGTCTGCTTGAGGTCTTGCGCTCGGAAATTGACGGTGGCAAGTCAGCCGACACAGCTGTCAAGTCTGCCCGTCCGCCGATCTTTTTCAAGCGCCAGGCCTCGGTCGCGCGCCAGTTGCGCTTGTGGACGCTGATACGCCTCGGCACGGCGCGCAAGGCCGTATTCGACGCGACCTTGCTTTGCCGCCAGCGCCCGATACTCGAACCGGAGCTTGCTGAGCGCTGCCTGATCAGTCTTGCGCGCAGCGCCGTGGCCGCCAGGCGCAGATAGATCGACCCCGCTCCAGGCGCCGTTTTCATCTGTGGCGCAATGTGGCACGATATCGATCTACGCAGCACCGTGAGGTCTTGATGACCATGGCCAAGACAACCAGCAGTAGCTCCAATGACCAAAGTGCCTTTGCCCGTCAGTGGCATTATCGGCCGCAGGTGCCGATCCGGACTTCGCCGTTCTTTTCCTGGCCACCGGAGCCGTTGCGTGCTTGGCGTTGGATAGCCGACAGGTGGTTTAGCTTGGCGGAGAACTCAATGCTGATGATCCTCGCCACGATATCCTGGCTCTGGGTCCAGCCTGCGTTGAGCGAAGCAAGAGACCTGAAGCTTGACTGGATTGCCGAGATCTACCTCCGCAATTTGGTGCTGCTGCTTGTCGTCGCTGGCGGCCTTCACCTCTATTTCCACGCCTGGAAGCAACAGGCTTTGCGTTTGAAATTCGACAAGCGTGACTTGGCGGCAAGACACAGTGGCTTCACGTTCAACAGCCAGGTACGCGACAACATGTTCTGGTCTCTGGGCAGCGGCGTGACCTTCTGGACCGCCTACGAGGTCTTGATGTTCTGGGCAATGGCCAACGGCTACGCGCCGGTCCTCACCTGGAGTGACAGTCCAATCTGGTTTATTGCCTTGTTCCTGCTCACCCCGGTTTGGATCTCGTTTCACTTTTATTGGATCCACCGTCTGATCCATTGGCCGCCGCTCTACAGGACTGTCCATGCATTGCACCATCGAAACACCAATGTCGGCCCCTGGTCAGGCCTGTCGATGCATCCTGTCGAGCACTTGATCTTCTTCTCTTCGATTTTGATCCACTTTGTGCTGGCAGCGCACCCGTTACACATTCTGTTTCACATGCAGCATCAGGCCCTGACGGCAGCCACGTCTCATACCGGCTTTGAGGGCTTGCTCGTCAAGGACAAGAACCGGCTGGCACTCGGCACTTTCCATCACCAGATGCATCACCGGTATTTCGAGTGTAACTACGGAAATCTGGAAATGCCGTGGGACAAGTGGTTCGGCTCATTTCACGACGGCACCGAGTCATCCCACGAGAAGTTCAAGGCCCGCCGGCGCCGCATGACGCAGGCCCAATAACACCCTGCCTGGGATCATGGCCTATTGATCATCACCTGAGCCGTCTGCTTGTTCGTCAACCCCTCGACAGCCGTGCGCAAATGTCATCGAGTTGCTCCAGGGTCTTGTACTTCAGCACCACCTGCCCGCGGCCCTTGCCTTTGTCAGCCACCTCGACCCTAAGGCCTGTCGTCTCGGTGAGCTGCCTCTCCAAGGCCAAGACATCAGTCGATTTTACAGGCTTGCCTTTCGCCCTCTTTACCTCGCTTTCGCCTGCCTGGGTGTCGCGGTGCAACTGTTCAGCTTCGCGAACGGTCAAACCGAGAGCGATGATCTTGTCGGCCAGCTTGCCCGGCGCATCCGAGGCAACCAGCGCTCGGGCGTGGCCAGCCGTCAGTTGCCCGCTTTCGATGTAGGCGCGAACGCTTTCCGGCAGATTGAGCAGACGCAGGCTGTTGGCAACGTGCGACCTGCTCTTGCCAACCGCTTCAGCCAGTCGTTGCTGGGTATGGCCAAACTGTTCGATCAATTGCGCATAGCCTCGCGCCTCTTCCAGAGCATTCAGATCCGTGCGCTGGACGTTCTCAATCAGCGCCACTTCCAGCGCTTCGCCATCGCTGAGCTCGCGGATCAGCACCGGCACATCATGCACGCCCGCCCGTTGCGCAGCCCGCCAGCGCCGCTCGCCTGCGACGATCTCATATCTGGAGGTACCGGGCAGCGGTCTTACGACAATGGGCTGCAACAGTCCTTTGTCGGCAATCGAGCGGGCCAGGTCATCCAGCTCCTCTTCGCCGAAGTTCTTGCGCGGGTTGTTCGGGCTGCCGCGCATGCTCTCAATAGGCATGTGCCGGAGATGCCGGGCATCCTGCACCACGCTTTCTTCAGAGGTATCGTCGCCAATCAGGGCCGCCAACCCCCGCCCCAATCGCCGCTTTGGTAGTGCGCTCATTGCGTCATGTGTCCTTCAAGTGACTCTGCGTCATTTGTTTCGGATGCGAATCAATTATGCGGCCCGCAGTTCCTGTTCGCGTCGAATGATCTCCGAGGCAAGTCGGATATAGGCCTGGCTGCCCGCGCATTTGTTGTCATAGAGCAGCACCGGCTTGCCATACGAAGGCGCTTCGGACACCCGGACGTTTCGCGGGATGACAGTTTGATAGACCTTTTCGCCAAGCACCTCACGCACGTCCTGTGCGACTTGCCCGGAGAGCGAGTTACGCTGGTCGAACATCGTCAGCACGACGCCCTGGATGGTCAGTTTTGAATTGAGGTTGGCCCGCACCCGCTCAACTGTCTTGAGCAGTTGGCTCAAGCCTTCCAGGGCAAAGAATTCACACTGCAGCGGCACCAGCACCGCATCGGCGACACTGAGCGCGTTGATGGTCAAAAGATTGAGCGACGGCGGACAGTCGAGCAGAATGTAACTGTAGTCACGCTCCGGCCTGCCCTTGGCCTTCATGCGCTTGACCGCATCGACAATGCGATAGGTCTTGCGATCAAACTCCGATAGTTCGAGCTCAGCCCCAAGCAGATCCAACGTCGACGGCGCACAATCGAGCCGCGGAATGCCGGAGCTGACGATGATGTCGTCAAGCTCAGCCTCGCCGATCAGCATATGGTAGGTTGACTTTCGGCCCTCTTCGCGATTGATGCCGAGACCCGTGCTGGCGTTGCCCTGCGGGTCGAGATCGATCACCAGCACCGACTCTCCGACTGCCGCTAGGGCGGTGCCAAGATTGATCGCGGTGGTCGTCTTGCCCACGCCGCCTTTTTGGTTCGCCACTGCCAAAATGCGCTGGCCGGCCGGAGCCGCGGAATAGTCATAGGCGTGTGACACGTTCAATCTCCTTGATTTCGAGAATACAGCCGCGAGAATCAATCAGGCTCGGTGACTTAGTGTAGGTGATTCTCCAATATTTCGTAGCCTCGGTCAATTCGCTGTCCACATCTTGTCCCTTGTGAAACAGCCCAATGGCACCGTTTTCGATCAGCGGTGCCGCCAGATCCAGCAGCCGGCAGAGCGGCGCCACTGCGCGGGCTGTAACGACATCGACCTTGCCAAACGCATCGCGGGCGCAGAGCGCCTCAAGCCTGTCGGGGTGGACCACGGCCGCAGCGCCCGTCCGCCGTATCGCCTCGCGCAGGAACGCCGCCTTCTTGCCATTGCTCTCAACGAGATGAACGCACAGCCCCGGCCGTTCCGCCATCGCTATGGCAAGCACCAGCCCCGGCACGCCACCGCCGCTGCCAATATCAACGATGGTTCTTGCGTCTCTCGGTATGCGTTGAACGAGTTGAAGGCCATCGGCGACGTGACGTGTCCAAACCTCCGGCAGGGTCGCACGCGCGATCAGGTTAATGCGTGCCTGCCATTTTTCCACCAGGGCGACATAGGTCTTGAGTGCATCGAGTGATTCACGTGAAACATGGAACTGACCTGTCAAAGATTCCCGGGTCATTTTCGCACCGATTCCCGCCCTGACTCGGTCAAGCGATGCGTCTTTCGCGGCGGTTTCGCACCTGTGCCAGAACGAGTGCCATCGCCGTCGGCGTCATGCCGTCGATACGGCCGGCCTGGCCGATTGTCGTTGGCCGGCGCTCGCACAGTTTCTCCCTCAATTCATTGGATAATCCCGGCACTGCAGCAAAATCGAACCCTGCTGGAATCTCCAGCGCTTCATGCCTGCGGTAGGCATCGATATCCGCCTGTTGCCGGTCGAGATAGCCCGCATAAATCCCATCAGCCTCCAACTGCTCACGCACGAACCCCTGCAACTGCGCCAACTGCGGCCAGACCCGGACCAGGGCGTCAAATCCAACGCCCGGCAGCCCCAACAGATCATACAGCCCTCGCCGCCGCCCGTCATGATTGATTCGTATACCGAATTTCGCCGCCTCATTGGGCGTCAGCGACAACGTATCCGCGAGTTCGCGCGCCTCTTTCAGCACACCCGCCTTTTGACGAAAGGCTTGTGCCCGTCGGCGACCAATGGCACCGATCTCAAGGCCGAGCGGTGTCAGCCTCTGGTCCGCATTGTCCGCCCGCAGCATCAATCGGTATTCGGCCCTTGACGTGAACATGCGATAAGGCTCACTCACGCCGCGCGACACAAGGTCGTCAATCATGACACCGATATAGGCCTGCGACCGGTCAAGCACCACCGGATCGCCATCGCCTGCCGCTCGGGCCGCATTCACGCCGGCCATGACACCTTGGGCCGCTGCTTCCTCATAACCCGTGGTGCCATTGATCTGACCTGCCAGGTACAGACCACCATAGCGTCGCGTCTCCAGGCTCGGCCAAAGTTCTCGCGGGTCAATGAAATCATACTCAATGGCGTAGCCAGGCCGAAGAATCTCAGCGGTTTCAAGCCCCCTGATCGTGTGGATGAACTCCCTCTGAATATCTTCCGGCAACGAGGTCGATATGCCGTTTGGATAGACCGTGAAATCATCAAGCCCTTCGGGTTCTAGGAAGATCTGATGAGCGCTCCGCTCGCCGAACCGCACAACCTTGTCTTCAATCGACGGACAATAGCGCGGCCCCGAGCTCTCAATCTGGCCCGAATAGATCGCCGAACTGTTTAGGTTCTGCTCGATGATCTGGTGGGTCGACGGATTGGTCGCAGTGATATGGCAATCAACCTGCGGCGAGGTGATCGCATTTGTCAGAAACGAAAAGGGCGTCGGCGGATCATCGCCGCGTTGCGCCTCCAGACGCTTCCAGTCGATCGTCCGCCCATCCAACCGGGCCGGCGTACCCGTTTTCAATCTGCCAAGTTGAAACCCTGCGGCTTCCAATCTGCGGCTCAATCCAATTGCCGGCTTTTCATCAACTCGGCCGGCCGGAATCCGCTTGTCGCCAATATGGATAAGCCCTCGTAGGAACGTCCCCGTCGTCAAGACCACCGCACCTGCTCGCAAGGCCCTTCCATCGGCGCAAACAACCCCGTCCACGCATCCATCCGAAACCGTCAAGTCATCGACTTCGCCCTCGATAACGGTCAAATTCGGCTGATTGGAAACTTCTGCCTGCATAGCGGCGCGATAAAGCTTGCGATCTGCCTGGGCCCGCGGCCCGCGCACCGCCGGGCCTTTTGACCGATTCAGCAGCCGAAATTGAATTCCGGCAGCATCGGCAACTCGTCCCATCAAACCGTCCAGGGCATCGATCTCGCGCACCAAATGGCCCTTGCCTAATCCGCCGATTGCCGGGTTGCAGGACAACTCGCCAATGGTTGAAAATTTATGGGTGACAAGAGCCGTGCTTGCGCCACAGCGCGCAGCAGCCGCTGCCGCCTCGCAGCCAGCGTGCCCGCCACCTATCACGATAACATCGAATGTCGTCATCACTGCAATCACCTGCCAGTCCCGACCACCTTCTAGTGTTATGCCCGGCGCAGGTCAAAGTGATTGATCTATCAGTTTCACGTGAAACAGAGTCTGCAGGTTGGCCTGAGCGCCCTATTTCCCGATACAAAAGTCCCGGAAGATCACATCAAGCAGATCTTCCACATCCACCTTTCCTATCAAACGCTCCAACTCACGAACTGCACACCTAAGACTTTCCGCGATCAATTCAACCGGCGCCTCCGGCTTTGAAAGCACATCATCGATGTGTGCAACGCACTCTGCGACCGCATTACGATGTCTGAGACGCGTCACCAACGCTGGCTCCCGCCTCTGATATGCCGCCGACACCCGGTCGATCAGCAGGCCAACAAATCGCTCGATTCCATCACCAGTTCTTGCAGAAATTACGGCATCGAATCGACCTGGAGACCGCTTGCCATCAAGAATATCACCCTTGTTTAAAACTCGTAACGTATCCGAATCAATTACTGAAGGTCGCGTCTTTGCCGAAACATCCGGTGAAGATACCCATACGAGCAGGTCCGCGCCTTCAATTTCAGACGCACTCCTGGCCATACCAAGTCTTTCAATCTCGTCCCTTGTCGACTGATTCAGTCCGGCCGTATCAACCACCGTGACCGGAACGCCGCCCAGGTACATGCGCACCTCAATCGCATCACGGGTTGTACCCGCGATAGGCGACACGATAGCCGCCTCGCGGCGCGCCAGTGCATTCAGCAAGCTTGATTTCCCAACATTAGCGGGCCCGGCAAGCACAACCCGCACGCCATCTCGAATTGCTTCGCCAGCGTTCTCTGGAGAAAGAGCTTCGGCGAGCTCTTCTCGAACCCGTTCCAGATTATCGAATGACCCTGTCAGCGCCAAAGCCTCAACATCTTCCTGGTCGCTAAAGTCGATCGCAGCCTCCATACTTGCCAAAACCGCAATCAATCCTCGGCGCCAGTTTTCATAAGCCTCGCCGGCAGAGCCGGATTTGTGAAACCAGGCCTGGCGCCGCTGCTCCTCGGTCTCAGCCGAGATTAAGTCAGCCAAGCCTTCAACCGACATCAGATCGAGCTTTCCGTTCTGAAACGCCCGTTTCGTAA
>JAHEJE010000248.1 GCA_024639035.1 Alphaproteobacteria bacterium | reverse complement strand
GCATAGCCCAGCCCCATGCCCTGCAGGGCGCGGCTGTCGTAGCCGGCGAACTCCTGGCCCTTCACATGCATGGCGATCTCGGGATGGCCGTACTTCTCGCACATCAGCCTGGAGCCGAGGCCCAGCACCTGGCCGAAGCCCTCGAACTTGCCGGTCTTCTCGGCCATCACTGTGAGCGCTTCCGGGTTGCCGAAATTGAGTTCGATGCCGTCGGTGTCGTCCTTGGTGAGGACGCCCATCTCATACAACTCCATCGCCGCCGCCAGCGTGCCGCCGAACGAGATCGGGTCCATGCCGTGCTCGTTCATCAGGTAACCGGCAAAGGTCAGGGCATCGATGTCGTCAACGCCGCACAGCGGGCCGAAGGCATAGGCCGTTTCATACTCAAGCCCGCCCGAGGCGTGCCAGTATTCCTTGCGGTTGACGATGGTGAAATGCTCCTTGTCGATGTGGGCGATGCGCCCACAGGCGATGGTGCAGCCGAAACAGGCCTTGTTGGTGATCAGGTTGGTGTGGCCATGCTCGTTCGGTGTTTGTGAGGCCTCGGCATTGATCTTCGGTGTGCCTTCGAACTGCACCTCATGGAAGTTGCGGGTCGGCAAGCCGCCGAACTCCTGCATCATGTCGAGCATCGGGTGGGTGCCGCCATCGGTCAGGCCCTTGCGGCCGCTGCTCTTGGCCATCGCGGCGTGCGTGGTGCGCACCACCTCCATGAAGGCTTGCGGATCGGCTACCCTGACGCCTACGGTGCCACGCACGCCGATGGCCTTGAGGTTCTTCGAACCCATCACGGCGCCGACGCCGGAGCGCCCGGCGGCCCGGTGCAGGTCGTTGACGACACAGGCATAGCGCACCAGGTTCTCACCGGCCACGCCGATCGAGGCGACCTTCATCTGCGGCTGCTGATGATGCGCCTTGAGCCATTCCTCGGTGTGCCAGACGGTGGTGCCCCAGATCTCGTCGGCCGGCAGGATCTGCACATCGCCGTCGTTGATCTTCAGATAAACCGGCTTGTCGGCCTTGCCGTGAATGATCAGCAGGTCATAGCCGGCATACTTCAGTTCGGCGCCAAACTTGCCGCCGGAATTTGAGCAGGCAATGGCCCCGGTGAGCGGCCCCTTGGTGACCACCGCATAGCGGCCCGAGGTCGAGGCCATGGTGCCGGTCAGCGGGCCGGTGGCGAAGATCAGCACGTTGTCGGGGCCCAACGCATCGGCGGTCGGGTCCATCTCCTCCCACAGGTATTTGCTGGCCAGGCCGCGTTCGCCGACATAGGCATCGGCCCAGTCCATGTTCAGATCTTCAATCGCGCTGGTACCCTTGGTCAGGTCGACGCGCAGGATTTTTCCTTGCCAGGACATTGTTCGTCTCCCCTTTACCCAGCCGCCGGGCGGCCATGACCGGCGACAGCAGACGCCTTCATGCGCTCATAGCCGGTCCAGTTGTCTTCGACATAAGTGATCGCGTCGGTCGGGCAGGCCTTGGCGCAGGCCGGATCGCCGCCGCACAGGTTGCACTTGAACACCTTGTGGGTGTCGCGGTCGTAGTTGATGGTGCCGAACGGGCAGGCAATCGTACACACCTTGCAGCCGACGCAGGTCTGCGGGTTCAGTTCCACCGCGTTGGTCTCGGCATTGCGGGTCAGCGCCTCAACCGGGCAGGCATGCAGGCACCAGGCTTCGGCACATTGCGTGCAGGTATAGGGCACGGCACGGCGGCCATGCTCGAACTCGAAGATCTTGATGCGCGACTTGGCCGGATTGAAGATGCCTTCCTGCTCGAACGAACAGGCCATCTCGCACTGCAGACAACTGGTGCATTTTTCCGGGTCTATCAGGAGAGCCTTATGCATGACGCCTCATTGTTGACGGGGTGGACGAACCCGCTGACCTAACCACGCCGGGACGCGAAGTTCAACCTTGCTCAGCAGCGATCTTGTCCTGGGTCATGGTTTCGAAGTCGCTCGCATCATGACGCTCGTGAAGCTGCTCTTGTTCGGGGCCGGAAATCCGGTTGACCATGCGGCCGCGCTGTACCGCCGGACGGGCGGCAACTTCCTCAGCCCAGCGGTTGACATGGGTGTAGGACGGCGCATCGAGAAACTCCGCAGCGCCATAGACCCGGCCCATGACAAGGGCGCCGTACCATGGCCAGATCGCCATGTCGGCGATGGTGTAGGCATCGCCGCAGATATAGCGGTGGTCGGCGAGATTGCGGTCGAGCACGTCGAGCTGACGCTTGACCTCCATGGTGAACCGGTCGATGGCATATTCGATCCTGAACGGGGCATAGGCATAGAAATGACCAAAGCCGCCGCCGAGATAGGGCGCCGAGCCCATCTGCCAGAAAAGCCAGGACAGGCATTCGGCGCGCTCGGATGGGTCGGCGGGAACGAACGCACCGAACTTTTCCGCCAGATAGAGCAGGATGGCGCCTGATTCGAACACCCGCGTCGGCGTCGGCGTGCTGTGGTCCATCAGGGCCGGTATCTTCGAGTTCGGGTTTACCTCGACAAAACCGCTGCCGAACTGATCGCCGTCGTTGATGCGGATCAGGTGGGCGTCGTACTCGGCGCCTGAATGGCCGAGTGCCAGGAGCTCTTCGAGCATCACCGTCACCTTGACGCCGTTGGGCGTGGCCAGCGAGTAGAGCTGCAGCGGGTGCCTGCCGACCGGCAGCGCCTTGTCATGGGTCGGCCCGGCGATCGGCCGGTTGATGCTGGCAAACTCGCCGCCGTTCTCCTTGTTCCAGGTCCAGACCTTCGGCGGCTGGTAGTTCGATGTGTCGTTCATTGCGCGTCCTTCATCTCGGGCGTGTGGGTTGGAAAGGTCATGCCGCCGGCACGGCCATGGCCGCCAGGCACTGCGCCAGGCCCTCGCGGTAGGTCGGATACTGCAGCACATAACCGAGCTGCTGCGTGATGCGGGCGTTCGAGACCCGTTTCGACTCGGCATAAAAGCTGCGCCCCATGGCCGACATCTCGGCATCGTCGAAGGCGATTTCCGGTGGCGGCGCGGTGCCCAGAATTCGTGCGGCATGGGCCACAACCTCCTGCGGCGGGGCGGCCTCGTCGTCGCACACATTGTAAACCGTGCCGGGGTCGGGGCTGGCGATCGAGGCCAGCAGGATGCCGGCGATGTCGGCAACGTGGATACGGCTGAATACCTGGCCGGGCTTGACGATGCGCCGGGCGGTGCCGGCCTTCAGGCTTTCGAGCTGATTGCGGCCGGGTCCGTAGATGCCGGCCAGGCGGAACACATGAACCGGCAGACCATGTTCGCGGTACAGCGCCAGCCATCCGCTCTCGGCCTGCACCCGGCGGCGGCCACGCTCGGTGGTCGGTGCAAGCTCGGAGTTCTCATCGACCCAGCCGCCCTGGCGATCGCCGTAAACTCCGGTGGTCGACAGATAGCCGGCCCAGCGGATGTGACCGGCGCGCGCGGCAAACTGGCTGCGGCAGGCCGCCAGGACCGGATCGCCATCCTTGCCCGGCGGGATCGAGACCAGGAGATGGCTGACGCCATCGAGCGCACCGTCCGGCAGCGGTGTGGAGCCGTCGAACGCGACCGGCGAGACGTCCAGGGTCTCCAGCTTACCTCGCGACGCGGCGCTGCGGCAGGTCGCGGTGACCCGCCAGTCGCCACGGTCGAGCTGCGCCACCGACGCCCGGGCGCTGAAGCCAAGGCCGAAGCAAAACAGATGGTTCACCGGCACTGCCTCCATTCCGCCACGACCGCCGGGTCGGATTCCTTGTCGAGATATCGCGAACTCAGGGCCAAAAGTCCATCCCCGTGCAGCAATCGTGATAGCGCCCACACGGCCATGGCGCGCACCAGCGGCGAGGCATCGCCAACAAGCGTCTCGGCGACGCCGGCAAGTTCCGCCTGGCCTGAGTTACCGATGGCGATCAGGACATTGCGGACAAACCTGTCGCGGCCGATGCGCTTGACCGGCGAGCCGGAAAACAGCTTGCGGAACCCGGCATCATCGAGCCGGGCCAGATCCTCCAGCGCCGGTGCCTCAAGGTCCGGGCGCGCCGTCAGCTTGGCCTGGCTGGCAGCCTGGGCGAATTTGTTCCACGGACACACGGCCAGGCAGTCGTCGCAGCCATAAATTCGGTTGCCGATGGCCGGGCGCAGGGCGCGGTCGATGTGGCCCTTGTGCTCGATGGTCAGATAGGAAATGCAGCGCCGGGCATCGAGCTGATAGGGGGCCGGAAAGGCATCGGTCGGGCAGATGTCGAGGCAGGCCCGGCAACTGCCGCAGTGATCGCCTTCAGGCCGGTCGGGCGGCAGTTCGGCGGCGGTCAGGATAACACCGAGGAACAGCC
>JAHEJE010000247.1 GCA_024639035.1 Alphaproteobacteria bacterium | reverse complement strand
AGCACCTGCAGCAGCACGTTGAACACATCCGGGTGCGCCTTCTCGATCTCGTCGAACAAGACCACCTGATAAGGCCTGCGGCGAACCGCTTCGGTCAACGCACCGCCCTCGTCATAGCCGACATAGCCGGGCGGGGCGCCGATCAGCCGGGCCACCGAGTGCTTTTCCATGAACTCCGACATATCCATGCGCACCATCGCCTGCTCGTCGTCGAACAGGAAATTGGCCAGCGCCTTGGTCAGCTCGGTCTTGCCGACGCCGGTCGGGCCGAGGAACACGAACGAGCCGATCGGCCGGTTCGGGTCCTGCAGGCCGGCGCGGGCGCGGCGCACCGCGGTCGAAACCGCAGTGACGGCTTCGGCCTGGCCGACGACACGCCTGGCCAGCGCCTCTTCCATCTTCAGCAGTTTCTCACGCTCGCCTTCGAGCATCTTGTCGACAGGAATGCCGGTCCAGCGCGACACCACCTGGGCGACGTGGCTCTCGGTGACCGCTTCCTCCATCATCGGATTGGCCGGTTTGCACACCGCTTCGACGTCTTTCAGCTTCTTCTCCAGATCCGGGATGCGGCCATAAGCCAGTTCACCGGCCTTTGCCAGATCGCCGCCGCGCTGGGCCTGTTCAAGCTCCAGGCGGGCATGGTCGAGTTCTTCCTTGATCTTCTGGGCGGTGCCGAGTTTTTCCTTTTCGGCCTGCCATGTCTGGGTCAACTCGGCCGAACCCTGCTCGAGATCTGCCAGTTCCTTTTCCAGCTTCTCCAGACGGTCCTTGGAGGCCTTGTCGGTTTCCTTCTTCAGCGCCTCGCGCTCGATCTTGAGCTGGATGATGCGCCGGTCGAGTTCGTCCAGCTCCTCGGGCTTGGAATCAACCTGCATGCGCAGGCGCGAACCCGCCTCGTCCATCAGGTCGATGGCCTTGTCGGGCAGGAACCGGTCGGTGATATAGCGGTTCGACAGGTTGGCTGCCGCCACCAGCGCCGTGTCGGTGATCCGCACACCATGGTGCAGCTCGTACTTTTCCTTCAGACCGCGCAGGATCGAAACCGTATCCTCAACCGTCGGCTCTGAAATGAACACCGGCTGGAAGCGCCGCGCCAGGGCAGCGTCCTTCTCGACGTGCTTTCGATACTCATCAAGGGTCGTTGCGCCGACGCAGTGCAATTCGCCGCGCGCCAAGGCCGGCTTGAGCAGGTTCGAGGCATCCATCGCCCCGTCCGCCTTGCCGGCGCCGACCAGCGTGTGCATTTCGTCGATGAACAGCACGATGCCGCCCGCTGCCGACTGGATTTCCGACAGCACAGCTTTGAGCCGCTCCTCGAACTCGCCGCGGTACTTCGCACCGGCGATCAACGCGCCCATGTCGAGCGCCATCAGCTGCTTGTCCTTCAGGCTTTCCGGCACATCGCCGTTGATGATGCGCAGCGCCAAACCTTCGGCAATCGCCGTCTTGCCGACGCCGGGTTCGCCGATCAGCACCGGGTTGTTCTTGGTCCGCCTGGACAGCACCTGGATGGCGCGGCGGATTTCCTCATCGCGCCCGATCACCGGATCGAGCTTGCCTTCGCGCGCCGCCTCGGTCAGGTCGCGGGCGTATTTCTTCAAGGCGTCATAGCCTTCCTCGGCTGAGGCGGTGTCGGCCGTTCGGCCCTTGCGCAATTCGTCGATCGCCTTGTTCAGCCCGGTCGGGGTGACGCCGGCCTGCTTCAACGCACTGGCGGCTTGGCTCTTTTCGATCGCCAGCGCCTGCAGCAGGCGTTCCGCGGTGACATAGCTGTCGCCGGCCTTGCTGGAGATCTTTGCCGCGGTCTCGAACACCCGTGCCGTTTCCGGCGCCAGGTAGACCTGGCCGGCCCCGGCGCCTTCGACCTTGGGCAGCTTGTTGAACGCTGTTGCCGTCGCCGACTGCGCGGCCTTGGCATCGCCGCCGGCCGACTTGATCAACCCGGCCGCGAGGCCCTGGTCGTCGTCCAGCAAAACCTTCAGAATGTGTTCGGGGGAAAAGCGCTGGTGGCCCTCGCGCAAGGCCAGATTCTGCGCCGCCTGAACGAAACCGCGTGCCCGTTCGGTATATTTCTCAAAGTCCATTTTCTCACTCCTCAGCCCACACAACGCGCGGCCTCATAAAAAGCACCGCAGACAAATGTGTCTTCAATGGATATCACTCAATCGCAGTTCACCGCACATTGCGCCCAACCTGCAAAGCAGCATTGTTTGCAATGCACAATCACCTGCTCTGTAGATATAGTGTTGCCAATTGGCATCACAAGATCACCGCATCAAATCAAACCGCAACAAAATCGAAGGCCCGGCATGACCCCTGCAAAAACGATTTCCCTCTACCGTTACCCCGTCAAGGGCCTCAGCGCCGAGCCGCTGGTCGATGTTCAGATCGAAGCCGGTGAAATGCTGCCCGGCGACCGCGCCTATGCCATCGAAAACGGCTCCCGGGACTTCGATGCCCTGTCGCCGGGTTACCTGCCGAAACAGAAATTCCTGCAGCTGATGACGAACGAGGATCTCGCCGCGCTGGAAACCCGGTTTGATGCCGACACCCAGACAATGAAGATCCTGCGCAACGGCCGGCAGGTTTCCATGGGCAACCTCTCGACCCCGATCGGCTGTCAGCTTGTCGAACAGTTTTTGTCGGCTTATCTGGCCCGGCGGGTTCGTGGCGCACTGCGCATCGTCAGCGCCCCGGACCATCATTTCGCCGACGCACCGGACAGGTTCATCTCGCTGATCAACCTCGCCAGCCTGCGTGATCTGGAGCGCATCACCGGCAAGACCGTGGACCCGCTGCGCTTTCGCGCCAACATCTATATTGACGGATGGCCAGCCTGGCAGGAAAGGACCCTGATCGGCCAGACCTTGGAGATAGGCGGCACGGCGCATTTCCATGTCGCCGAGGCCATAACCCGGTGCGCCGCCACCAACGTCGATCCGCAGACCGGTGCCCGCGACATGCACATCCCGAGAACACTCGGCGATGTCTTCGGCCACGAGGAATGCGGTCTCTATCTCACCGCGATTTCATCCGGCCCGATCTCGCAAGGAGATGAGGTAAAGCCCATGGGTAAGCCAAAACCGGTATCAGCCGGCAGCGACCTCGGCATCCGATGACGGCTTCGGCGCACCTTCGGCTGCGGCGTCTTCGGCATCGGCGGCTTCCGGCTTGCTCTTGACCGCTGTCGACTTTGCCGGAGCACGTCGGCTGCGCTTTGGTTTTTCCGGCTTGACGTCAGTCTCCAGCGGCTTGGCCAGAAAATCAGGAGTCTGATCGCCAAATCCACCGCCGTCAGTTGCCGGTGACGCCGGCGTGGCCGGTGCGGCCTTGGCCTCATCGACCACCTTTGGCTGCGGCCCCTTGCCGGGCGCCTCGTGAGAACCGTTCAATCCCGGCTTTTCGGATCGCTCCACATTGCCGGCCGGGTTCTTGCCTTCTTCATCCGACGCATCGGCTTTCTGCTTCTGCTGTTGCTGTTGTTGTTGCTGCTGTTGTTGTTGCTGCTGTTGCTGTTGTTGCTGCTGTTGCTGCACCGATTGCGTCGCTGCAATGAGCCTCAAATAGTGCTCTGCGTGCTGGTAATAGCTCTCTGCCGTCACATTGTCGCCGATGGATATCGAATCGCGTGCAAGCTGGATGTACTTGTCGGCGACGGTTTGCGCGGTGCCGCGCACCTTCACATCCGGCCCGTTGCTTTCATACACCCGGTTTGACGAACTTCCGCCTTGCCGGCGTTGTCCCCTGCTGCGCTGTCTGCTCTTGTGCTGGCCCTGTCTCATGCTTTGATCACATCTTGGTTCTTGATACTGGTGAAATGGCTTCGCCGCATCCCTGGTAGCGGAACACCCATGATTTCAGTTCAAATCAGATCGGCACAGTGATGCTCAAATCGGATTCAAACCGGTAATTCTCTCGCTTTTTGCGAAACTCCGTCAATCCCTCGGCTCTAACCGGTTGCGGAAACGTGAATGCCTTCGTGGTCACTTCAATCGGCCTGAAACCTCAGGCTGCTCCCCGACCATCGCCATGTCCCGATTGCATTGCCTGTGAAGAAAGGCCTTACCCTTCGGCCTCAAACTTCAAGGTCTACGTGCATTCATCAGCAGTATGAGGACATTCAACTGATGCGAACCTACTCTGTAACGGCCGTTTTTCCAAGCCCCTTTTTATCTCACGGTGAATTATTCAAACCTGCGTTTTCCACCCTCTGACGACCCGGACATGCCCCGCCAGATCGCATACCTGCGTCTTCAATGTGCCGTGCGGCCGGAAACCCGACCGCTCGAAAAGCGTCCACACCCCATTGGCCTGCCCGGCGCCGACTTCGACGCAAAGCCCCCCGCCGTCACGCAATTTTGCATATGCGGCCGGA
>JAHEJE010000246.1 GCA_024639035.1 Alphaproteobacteria bacterium | reverse complement strand
GCCGGGCTCAACGTATCGTAGCGCTCCGCCAGCCTCGGGTGCCCCCGGTCGGAGGCGAACAGGAACTGCATCAGATCGTTCGAACCGATCGAAATGAAATCCAGTTTTGGCAGCAATTGGTCGAGTTGCCATATCAGCGACGGCACTTCGACCATGACACCGAGATGCACCTCTCTGGGCAGGCCGTAGCCGCGCGATTGCAGGAAAATCCGCTCCTTTTCGACCAGACGCTTGGCGCGTTTGAACTCATCGACCTCGGCGACCATCGGAAACATGAGGCGCAGCACCCGGTTCTCCGCCGCGGCAAGCAGGGCGCGGACCTGGAGACGAAACAGAGCCGGACGGTCGAGCGCCAGGCGCAATGCCCGCCAGCCCATCGCCGGGTTTTCTTCACGCACATGGTGCATGTAGGGCAGCATCTTGTCGGAGCCCAGATCGAGAGAACGGAACACCACCGGCCGCTCCTCGGCAGATTGGAGGATGGCGCGATAATGACGCTCCTGCTCGCTGCGCCGCGGAAATGCGTTCAGCACCATGAACTGCAGTTCCGTGCGGTAAAGGCCGATGCCGTCAGCACCGGAATCCGCCAGGTGCGGCAGATCGATCAGCAGCCCCGCATTGATGTTGAGGCTGATGCGGGTGCCATCCGCGGTGATCGCCGGCTTGTCGCGCAACTTGGCATATTTCGCCTGCTTGCGCGCATACAGGCGGACCTTTTCGGCATAGGCATCCTGAACCAGTTCGTCCGGGTGCACATGGACTTCGCCGCTGCCGCCGTCGATGATGATCGGCGAACCGTTGTCGACCCGGCCGACGATGTCGTTGACCTGCCCGACCGCCGGAATGCCCAGAGCGCGCGCCACGATAGCGACATGCGACGTGCTGCCGGCCTCCTCCAGAACCAGACCGCGCAACTTGCTGCGGTCGTAGTCGAGCAGCTCCGCCGGCCCCATGCTGTGCGCCACGACGATCGAATCGCGCGGCAGGTCGCCTTCGGCCGCAGTGGTCAACTGTCCGGTGAGGATGCGCAGCAGCCGGTTCGCCAGGTCGTCGATGTCATGCATGCGCTCGCGCAGATAAGGGTCGGCCTGGCGCTGCATCCGCGCCCGGTTGTCGCTTTGCACCCGTTCAACCGCCGCCTCGGCGGTCAGTCCGGTTTCGACCGCCTCGCGCATGCGCTGCATCCAGCCGCGGTCGTAGGCGAACATCCGCACGGTCTCGAGAATTTCGTCGTGCTCGCCGGCCCGGTCCTGCCGATTGCTGGCAATCAGCGTATCGACCTGCTCGCGCAACTTGTCGATAGCGTCTTCCAACCGGATCTGTTCATCCGGAACGCTCTCGGCGATAAGCTGGCTGACCGCGACCCGCGGCTCATGCAGCACCACATGACCAAGCGCAATGCCCTCGGCAAGCGGCTCGCCCGGCAGCCGTTCCGCCTTCGGCACCGCCCCTGTCTCCGGACCCTCGCGGCTGGTTGCGGCGAATTCATCGGCCACCAGAACTTCAGCCAGCACCATCGCCGTGGTCTGCAGAGCTTCTTCTTCTTCCTCGCTGTAATGGCGCGCCGCCTGGTTCTGTACGACCAGCACCCCGGCCATGTGGCCGGCCCGCAGGATCGGAACGCCGAGAAACGAGGAATAGATCTCTTCACCCGTCTCGGGCAGATACTTGAACGAGGGATGCTGCTGGGCATCGGTGAGATTGAGCATCCGGGCTTCATCGGCGATGGTACCCACGAGCCCTTCGCCGACCCGTAGCCTGGAGCGGTGCACGGCATCGCGGTTGAGCCCTTCGGTGGCGAACAGCTCCAGCGTTCCGGCATCGCGCATGGCATAGATCGAGCACACCTCGGCCACCATGTTGGATGCAATCAGGGTAACGATCCGGTCCAGCCTGTCCTGCGCTGTCTGAGGTCCCGCCATGACCTCGCGCAACCTTCTTAGCAGAACACGCGGGCCTTGTGCGGTCATCGCCATCAGCCGGTGTCTCCAATCCGGAAGGATTTTCGCATTGGGCACATAGCCACAAACCGGTCGGTGATTTGGTGCAAGACCGGCATCATCACCCGTCCAGGCCGTAGGCGCTGTGCAACACCCTGACCGCCAGCTCGGTGTAGGCGGCATCGATCAGCACCGAAATCTTGATCTCGGAGGTGGTGATGAGTTGGATATTGATCCCTTTTTCGGCCAGCGCCTTGAACATCTCGGAGGCCACGCCGGCATGCGAGCGCATGCCCACGCCAATGACCGAAACCTTGGCCACGCCGGTGCCGTGGGTGACCTCGCCGTAGCCGATCGCCTCGGACGCCTTTTCCAGAACCCCCAGGGCCCGCGGCAGATCCTTTTCCGCCACGGTAAAGGTCAGGTTGGCGGTTTCGCCATCGGCCGAAACGTTCTGCACGATCATGTCGACACTGATATCAGATTCGGCGAGAGGCCCGAAGATTGCCGCCGACACGCCCGGCTTGTCCTTCACCCGGCGCAACGACACCTGGGCTTCATCCTTTGAATAGGCAATCCCGCTTACAACCTGCTGTTCCACGATATCTTCCTCATCGCATACGATCGTTCCGGGCCCGTCGCCGTTGTGGCTGTTCTGATTCGGCCCATCAGGCGCTTCGAACGTCGAGCGCACCTGTAACGGCACCTTATACACCATCGCCAGTTCGACCGAACGGGTCTGCAGCACCTTGGCACCCAGCGAGGCCAGCTCGAGCATTTCTTCATAGGAAATCCGGTCGAGCTTGCGGGCGCCCGGCACCACCCTCGGATCGGTGGTGTAGACGCCATTGACGTCCGTATAGATATCACATTGTGCATCCAGTGCGGCCGCCAGGGCAACAGCGCTGGTATCCGAACCGCCACGCCCCAGCGTGGTCACCCGGTTGTCGGGTCCGATACCCTGAAATCCGGTGACGACGGCGACCTGGCCCTCTTCCATGCGGGCGCGCAGGTCTGTCGCATCGATGTCGAGAATGCGCGCCGAACCATGTACGCCGTCGGTCTTGACCGGCACCTGCCAGCCGGACCACGAGCGGGCCGCAATGCCCTGTTGCTGGAGCACGATGGCCAGCAGGCCGGCGCTCACCTGCTCGCCGGTAGCGACGACCGCATCGTATTCGCGCGCATCGTGCATCGCCGAGGCTTCCCGGCACAGGCCGACCATCCGGTCGGTCTGCCCGGACATCGCCGACACCACCACCGCCACCCCATGGCCGGCCGCGACTTCGCGCGCCACATGCTGCGCCACAGTGCGAATGCGCTCGATGTCGCCCATCGAGGTTCCACCGAATTTCATGACCAAACGGCCCATAGCCTGCCCTTTGTCCAGGACCGGTTCAAAGCCTCACATCGAGCTTTGCCGTGGGAAAATGTTAATTTTGCAATGCGCTGCTTAGACGCGGGGCTAGTCATACGCGCCAGTCACGATTTATGCAATATTGCTGATCGCAATCCTGCAACAGCGCGCGAAAACACATGGCCACGACAACCGCAGCCTCACTCGACCCCGCCGAGGTCGAAAAATTCTCAAAGATCGCCGCCGAATGGTGGGATCCTTCGGGCAAATTCGGCGTCCTGCACAAGTTCAATCCGGTCCGCCTGACCTATATCCGCGAGCACGCCACGGCCCATTTCGCCCGCGACCCGCACCAGCGCCGCCCGCTTAAGGGCCTGAGCGTGCTCGATATCGGCTGCGGCGGCGGCCTGCTGTGCGAACCGATGTGCCGCCTCGGCGCCGAGGTGACCGGCATCGATCCGTCGGACAAGAACATCAACACGGCAAGCGTTCACGCCGAAGAGCAAAATCTTGCCATCACCTACCGCGCCATCACCGCCGAAGAACTGGCCGCAGAGGGCGCGCGGTTCGACATCATCCTCAACATGGAAGTCATCGAACACGTCGCCGACCCGGCTGCCTTCACCGCCACCAGCGCTGCTCTGCTCAAGCCAGGCGGCCTGATGTTCATGGCCACCCTCAACCGCACCCTGAAGTCCTTCGGCCTTGCCATCATCGGCGCCGAATACATCCTCGGCTGGCTCCCCAAGGGCACCCACCAGTGGGAGAAGTTCATCACGCCCGAAGAACTGACAGATTGGCTAAAAGCCACCAACCTAACCCCCCAACACCAAACCGGCATAGCCTACAACCCCCTGACCGGCGAATGGAAACCAGTGCGGGATATGGCTGTAAACTACATGCTGGTGGCGGGGTGAGGAATTGGTTGAGAGGGTCGAAGATTGAGGCGCCTCACAAACTTTCATGTCAATCTTGAAATTATTGGCAAAATTGAAGTGCTATTGGCTAATCTGAAAGTGATACGCAAATATGGCTTGCTAGCGATACTCTTCTGGCACCCATGGGTCATTGAACCAAATCGCTTTTTCTTTGCTCCAAACA
>JAHEJE010000245.1 GCA_024639035.1 Alphaproteobacteria bacterium | reverse complement strand
CGGGCGTGGTTCGAGCCGGCGCTGCAGACTTTGATGTCGTTTGCCGCCGGGGCGCGGTTTGCCGAAAAGGCGGCGCAGCTCACCGGTTACGATATTTCCGGCGCCGGCACGGTGCACCTGAACGGGCCGTGAGCGTTACGGCCGGCCGGCGTTGGGAAAGAACAGTTGCTGGCCGTTTTTACGGAAGGCGGCGATGGCCGCCTGGCCGGGGGCTGACAGCAGCCAGTCGATGAAGGCCTGGCCATCGTCGGCCTTGATGTGGGGGTGCCGGGCCGGGTTCACCAGAATGACGCCGTACTGGTTGAACAGGCGCTTGTCGCCCTGGCTGACGATCTTGAAATCGGCCTTGTTGGCAAAGGCGATCCAGGTGGCGCGGTCGGTGAGGGCATAGGCGGCCATGCCGACGGCGGTGTTGAGGGTGGCGCCCATGCCGGAGCCGGTCTCGCGGTACCAGGCGCCGCTGTGCGCGACCGGGTCGATGCCGGCCGATGCCCACAGGCTCAGTTCCTTCTTGTGGGTGCCGCTGTCGTCGCCGCGCGAGGCAAACGGGGCCGTGGCGGCGGCGATCCTGCGCAGGGCATCGAGTACATCGGCCGATCCGGCGATCGCGGCCGGATCATCGGCCGGGCCAACCACGACAAAGTCGTTGAACATCACGTCATGGCGGGCAACGCCCGAGCCGTCGGCGACGAAAGCCTGCTCGGCCGTTGTTGCGTGTACCAGGAGCACGTCGCCGTCGCCGTTGCGAGCGTTTTTCAGCGCCTGGCCGGTGCCGACCGCAACGACGCGCACGGTGATGCCGCTGGCGGCGGTGAATTTCGGCAGGATCTCATCGAGCAGGCCGGAGTTGGCGGTCGATGTGGTCGATTGCAGGATGATGAAGCGGTCGGCGGTCAATCCGGGAAGTGCCAGAACGCAAAGCAGGATGGCTGCAAGCAGGGTTCGCTGGATCATGAGCCTTCGTCTCCCGGTGCAATGGGTGGCAGGCGGCCGGCCAGGTAGTCCCTGGCCTCGGCGGTCTGCGGGCCGGCAAAGAAGGCGCCGGCGCGGGAGTGTTCGATCAGCCTGCCGGCATCCAGGAACATCACCCATGCGGCAAGCCGCTGGGCCTGGGCGATGTCGTGGGTGACCAGCACAACGGCGGTGGAGGCGGCCGCGGCCTGGCGCACGATGGCCTCGATGGCGGCTGTCGACTGCGGGTCGAGGCTGGCGCAGGGCTCGTCGAGCAGCAGCACGTCGGGCTTGCGGGCCAGGGCGCGGGCCAGGGCAAGGCGTTGCTGCTCGCCGCCGGACAAGCGCCGCGCCGGGGCGGTGCGCAGATGGTCGAGCCGGCAGACCGCAAGCGCCTCATCGACGCGCCGGGCTGCCTCAGCCTCGTTGAGGCCGAGCGGGGCGATGGCATGGCGAATGTTGGCGTCGACGCTGCGGCGCAGGATCACCGGGCGCTGGAACACCATGGCGGTGCGCCGGGCGCTGCCCGCCAGGCTCCAGTCGATTTCGCCGGCGGTCGGTGTCAACAGGCCCGCCAGCAGGCGCAGCAAGGTGGTCTTGCCGGCGCCGTTGGCACCGATGATGGCGGTGACGCCGGTCGCCGGCAGGGCTGCCGAGACGTCGTCGAGCAGGGTGGCGGTGGTGGCGGTGTAGGTCAGCCCGCGCAATTCGAGCAGCGGCGCCTCGTCTGCCGGATCAAGCATACATCCGCCTCATGGCGTCGCCGCGCAGGGCGTGGGTGGCGGCGTTCAGGGCCAGTGAAATTGCCATCAGGATGATGCCGAGCGCCATGGCCAGCGCCAGCTCACCCTTGGAGGTCTCCAAGGCGATTGCCGTCGTCATCACCCGGGTGACGTGATCGATATTGCCGCCGACGATGATCACCGCGCCGACCTCGGCGATGGCCCGGCCCATGCCGGCGATGGCGGCGGTGATGAGGCCGGTGCGGCCATCCCACAGCAGCGTCCTCAGCCGGCCGCCGATGCCGAGACCGAGGGATCGCAGGTAGTCGTCGTACTCGGCATTGAGATCCTCGATGGTCTGGCGGGCCAGAGCGGTAACGATCGGCAGCACCAGAACGGTCTGGGCGATGATCATTGCGGTCGGCGTATAGAGCAGGCCGAAGACACCGAACGGGCCGGCGCGCGAGATGGCCAGATAAATCGCCAGGCCGACCACCACCGGCGGCAGCCCCATGAGCGCATTGTTGAGGACGATCAGCACGTTGCGGCCGCGGAACCGGGTCATCGCAAGCAGGGCGCCGAGCGGCAGGCCGATGAGGCAGGAAACCGCAACGGCGGTCAGCGAGACCTGGAGCGACAAGGCGACGATTTCCAGCACATCGCCGTCCATCGAGACGATCAACCGTCCTGCCAGCCCCAATGCCTCCAGCGCCTCCTGCACGTCACACCCTGCCTTCTTGCATTTTCTGTCGTTTGAATTCTATTTCATCAGAAATGGCGACGAAAAAGAAAAATTTGCATGAAAAAAGATGATTATGCAATTCAGTGAGTTGCGTAATTGTGGCGCAATGCAGAGATCGGCGCGATTTGTGCTTGCGCTCAAAGCGGTGTTCGGCGCACTCTGTTTGCAGAGCGAAGGAACCGCCTGCTGGCCTTCGCCTGCGTTCGCGTAGTCCGGGTCATCACAAGGGCGGTCTTTCGTTGGTGTTGAGGCAGCCAAGGGAGGATCGGGCATGGGCGAGACAAATGGCGTTAGAACAGCGGGCCCGCGGTGCATTGCACTTGTGGGCCCCTATCTGAGCGGAAAAACATCACTTCTGGAATCGATCCTGTTTCGGGCCGATGCCATCCACCGGCAGGGCACCGTCAAGGACGGCAATACCGTCGGCGATGCCGCGCCGGAAGCGCGGGCGCACGGCATGAGCGTCGAACTCAACGTGGCGAGCTGCGAGTTTCTCGGCGACACCTACACCTTCATCGACTGCCCGGGATCGATCGAGTTCGCCCAGGACGCCAAGTCGGTGCTGGCGACCTGCGATGCCGCGGTGGTGGTGTGCGAGGCCGATGACAAGAAGACGCCGGCGTTGCAGATGATTTTGAAACAACTCGATGAATTCGACCTGCCGCGGTTGTTGTTCGTCAACAAGATCGACAAGACCGAGGGTCGGATCCGCGATGTCCTGGAGTTCCTGCAACCGGCCAGCTCGACGCCGCTGGTGTTGCGGCAAATCCCGATCTGGGAGAAAGGTATCGCCACCGGGTTCGTCGACCTGGCGCTGGAGCGGGCGTTCGTCTATCGCGAGCATGCCCCCAGCGAGGTGATCGAAATCCCCTCCGATCTGGCTGAGCGTGAAAAGGAAGCGCGCTTTGAGATGCTCGAAAAACTGGCCGATTTCGACGACGACCTGCTTGAGACGCTGTTGTCGGATATGGAGCCGGAGAGCGGCCAGGTGTTCGGCGATCTGCGGCGCGAGTTGAGCGAGGGGCTGATCACGCCGGTGCTGTTCGGCTCGGCGGAGAACGGCAACGGCATCATGCGGCTGTTGAAGGCGCTGCGCCATGAGGTGCCGGGCATCGAAGCGACGCTGGACCGGCTGGGATACACGAGCGATAGCAATACGGCGCAGGTCATCAAGACGTTCTACACGCCGCACGGCGGCAAGCTCTCGCTGGCCCGGGTTCTGACCGGCAGGATCAAGGATGGCGCAACCCTGTTTGGCGCATCGGGCCAGGATGCGCGCTCAGCCGGGGTGTTCTCGCTGATGGGGGCCGAACCGACCAAACTCGGCGGCGCCAAGGCCGGCGACACGGTGGCCTTCGGCAGGCTCGATGAGATCGCCACCGGAGAAACCGTTTCAACGGAAAAGGGCACGGCGGAGCAACTGGGCGTGCTGGAAGCGATGCGACCGGTGTTCGGCCTGGCGATATCGGTGGCCGACCGCAAGGATGAAGTGAAGCTGACGTCCTCGGTGGCAAAATTGACCGAGGAAGATCCCTCGGTGGTGCTGATCCATGATCCCGACACCCATGAGATGGTGCTGTGGGGCCAGGGAGAGATGCACCTGCGGGTGGCATTGGAACGGCTGGCGGGAAAGTTCGGCGTCGAGGCGCAATCGCGACCGCGACGGATCGCCTACAAGGAATCGATCCGCAAATCGACCCAGGTGCGCGGCCGGCACAAGAAACAATCCGGCGGCCACGGCCAGTTCGGCGATGTGGTGGTGGAGATCAAGCCGATGCCGCGCGGTTCGGGATTTGCCTTCACCGACACGATCACCGGCGGTGTCGTACCAAAGCAGTACATCCCGGCCGTCGAAAACGGCGTCAAGGAGTTTCTTGGCGAAGGCCCGCTCGGGTTCGAGGTGATCGACCTTGCGGTCAATCTGTCGGACGGCAGCTACCATTCGGTCGATTCATCGGAAATGGCGTTCAAGCTGGCCGGGCGGCTGGCGATGTCGGAGGGGCT
>JAHEJE010000244.1 GCA_024639035.1 Alphaproteobacteria bacterium | reverse complement strand
TCGCATCGAAGAGGCCGACCCCGGCTACGTCCGCCAACTGGCCGCTTATCGCGCCGCGCTGGCGGCGATCTACCCGGACCGGCCGGTGCGCGCAGCACTCTTGTGGACCAGCACCGCGACCTTCATGGAGGTTCCACCGGCGCTGATGGATGCCCAGGTGCCGCCCGGCGCCGCGGTCAAATGATTGTGTATCATCAGGTCCGGCATCTTGACCGCCCCGCCCCGGCTACCTACGTTAGTTTCACCAACGCGGCCCGTCGGCCGCTTCTTTTTGCACGGTTGTGGAAGGGATTAACGACATGAGCACAGTGCAGGTCTCGGACGATTCATTTGAAAGCGATGTTCTCAATGCGGACGGCCCGGTCGTGGTCGATTTCTGGGCCGAATGGTGCGGGCCATGCAAGATGATCGCTCCGGCACTGGAAGAGATCGCCGCCGAGATGGGCGAAAAGGTCAAGGTCGTGAAGGTCAACATCGACGAGAACCCATCGACACCTTCCAAGTATGGTGTGCGCGGCATTCCGACCCTGATGCTGTTCAACGGCGGCGAGGTCAAATCGACCCAGGTCGGTGCCAATCCCAAAGGCAAGATCGCCAGTTGGATCGAGGACTCGATCTGATTTCAGGCTGTTTCAGCCCTTTTTGTTGCTTGTTCCGCTGACAGCGCCGGCCTTCTCGCCGGCATTCAGCGCCAGCACGTGTCCTGCCAGGTACAGCGACCCGCACACCACGATGCGCGGCGTCTCGAACGCCTTGGCAGCGGTGGCGATTGCATCCTCGATGCTGTCTGCCGGTTCGGCATCGATGCCCTGGCCGCGGGCGATCGCCGCCAAATCCTCGGCGCTCAAGGCATTTTCTTCGTCGGGTATCGACAGTGTCACAATGCCGGCGACCAGGCCGGCAAACGGCGCGACATAGTTGGCCGCCGCCTTGGTGTTCAGCATCCCGAGCACCAGAACGACCGGCTTTTCCACCCGCTCCGACAAATCCGCCAGGCTTTGGGCGATGGCCTGGCCAGCGGCCGGGTTGTGGCCGCCGTCGAGCCACAGTTCCGCGTTGCTGCCGCACAGATCGACCAGTCGCCCGGACGTGATCCGCTGCATGCGCGCCGGCCAGCGCACCGCCGTCATTGCCTGAGAGATATCCTTTTCATCCATCCGACTGTCATCGAGCGCCCGCAGTGCGGCAATCGCCGTGCCGGCATTGTCGACCTGAAATCGCCCGGCCAGTGCCGGCATCGGCAGGTCGAGCAATCCGTCCTCGTCCTGATAAACCAGCCGCCCGTGCTGCTCGAACGACTGCCAGTCGCGCCCGGCCACCAGCAGGCGTGTGCCGGTGTGCACCGCCCGCGCCTCAATCGCCGCCAGCGCGTCGTTGTCCTGCCGGGCGATCACGGCCTGAACGCCGGCTTTAAGGATACCGGCCTTTTCCGCCGCAATCGTCTCGATAGTGTCGCCGAGATACTGCTGATGGTCGAGATCGACCGCCGTGATGATCGAAAGCGCCGGCCGGTCGATGACATTGGTGGCATCCAGACGCCCACCAAGGCCGACCTCAAGCAGCAGATAGTCGGCGGGATGGCTCGAAAACGCCAGCATCGCCGCCGCCGTGGTGATCTCAAAGAAAGTGATCGGCAAGCCGTCGTTTGCCGCCTCGCACCGCTCCAGCAGTTCACTCAGTTCCTCATCGCTGATCGGGCCCCCGCCACCGGGCGCGCCAAGACGGATACGCTCATGAAACCGCACCAGGTGGGGCGAGCTGTAGGTGTGGACCCGCAGGCCCGCCGCTTCCATCGCCGCCTGCATGTAGGCGATCGTCGAGCCCTTGCCGTTGGTTCCCGCGACATGGATGACCGGCGGCAGGGCGCGTTGGGGATGCCCCAGCGCCGCCAGTATGCGATGCATCCGGTCCAGACTGAGGTCGATGATCTTCGGGTGCAGGGCCAGAAGCCGCTTCAGGATCGCATCGCTAACAGCCATGGCACGGGTACTCTGGGAGAAAAGGTCAGGCTGAGACTTCGGCAGGCTCGGGCGCGGTCTCCTCGTCCGGTGCCGGCGGTTCGGCGGCAAGGGCTTCGGCCTTGGTCAGCAACCGGATGAGGCGGCTGATCGTGGCACGCATGTGCTTGCGCTCGACGACCATGTCGATCATGCCGTGATCGCGCAGATACTCTGCCCGCTGAAAGCCGTCGGGCAGTTTTTCCCGGATCGTCTGTTCGATCACCCGCTGGCCGGCGAACCCGATCAGTGCGCCCGGCTCGGCAATTTGCACATCGCCTAGCATGGCATAGGACGCCGACACCCCGCCGGTCGTCGGATTGGTCAGCACCACGATGTAGGGGCAGCCGGCCTGGCGCAATTCCTGCACCGCCACGGTGGTGCGCGGCAATTGCATCAGCGACAGGATGCCTTCCTGCATGCGCGCGCCGCCCGAGGCAACGAACAGCACATAGGGGCAGCCACGCGCTGCGGCCTCGCGCATCGAGGTGATGATGGCATCGCCCGCTGCCATGCCCAGCGAACCGCCCATGAACGAGAAATCCTGCACCACGACGACAGCCTCGGCCCCGTCGATGGTCCCGGCACCGGCGACGATGGCATCGTCGCGGTCGTTCTTCTGGCGCGCTTCCTTCAGGCGGTCGGTATACTTTCGCTGATCGCGGAACTTGAGCGGATCGATGGCTGCCTTCGGCAAATCGATTGCCGTCCACGTCGCGTCATCGAACATCGTCTTCAGGCGGACATCCGGTGCCATGCGCATGTGCACACCCGAGTCCGGAATGACGAACATGTTGGCTTCCAGATCGCGATAGAACACCATCTGCCCGGTTTCCGGGCATTTGACCCACATGTTGTCGGGCGTGTCTTTCTTGTCGCCGAGGATGCTGCGGATTTTCGGCCGAACGAAATTCTTGATCCAGTTCACGATAGTTCACCCCGCTTGTACATCACTCGGCCGTTTCGGTCGCACGATCGCGCACCCCGCCGGCCAACTCGCGCACCAGCGACAGGACTGCCGGCACGGTATCCTCGGTTGCAGCGCCGTCGCCGTCAAGGCTGTCGCGCACCGTATTGACCAGGGCCGACCCGACCACCACGCCATCGGCGCCCTCGGAGATCTCGCGAGCCTGCGCCGCGGTCTTTACACCGAAGCCTACGGCAACCGGCAATTCGGTATGTTGCTTGATGCGGGCAACCGACTTGGCGACACTGGCAATGTCGGGCGCCTTGGTGCCGGTGATGCCCAGCACCGAGACGTAATAGACGAAGCCTGATGTATTGGTCAGGACCTTGGGCAGCCGCTTTTCGTCGGTGGTCGGCGTTGCCAGGCGGATGAAGTTGAGCCCGCATGCCAGTGCCGGCAGGCACAGTTCGCTGTCTTCCTCCGGCGGCAGGTCGACCACGATCAGGCCATCGACTCCGGCCGCCTTTGCATCGTCCAGAAATCGTTCGACGCCGTAGATGTAGATCGGGTTGTAGTAGCCCATCAGCACGATCGGCGTCTCGTCGTCGCCGGCCCGGAAGTCGCGCACCAGCTGCAATGTCTTGATCATGTTCTGGCCCGCCGCGAGCGCCCGCAAAGATGACACCTGGATCGCCGGGCCATCGGCCATCGGGTCGGTGAACGGCATGCCCAGCTCGATCACGTCGGCGCCGGCGCCCGGCAGGCCTTTGACGATCTCCAGGGAATGTTCATAGTCGGGATCGCCAGCGGTCACGAAGGTGACAAGCGCGGCCCGGCCCTGCCGGCCCAGTTCGGCAAATCTGCGATCTATCCGCGTGCTCGAACTCACAGTGTCACCCCCAGGTGTTCGGCGACGGTAAAGATGTCCTTGTCGCCACGGCCGCACATGTTCATCACCATCAGATGATCCTCGTCGCGGTCAGGCGCAAGCTCAATCACCTTGGCCAGGGCGTGCGCCGGCTCGAGCGCCGGGATGATGCCCTCGAGCTGGCAGCACAGCTCGAACGCATCGAGCGCTTCTGCATCGGTCGCTGAAACATACTTGACCCGGCCGATGTCGTTGAGCCAGGAATGTTCGGGGCCGATGCCGGGATAGTCCAGCCCGGCGGAGATCGAGTGCGCCTCGGTGATCTGGCCGTCGTCGTCCATCAGCAGATAGGTCCGGTTGCCGTGCAGGATGCCGGGCCGTCCGCCGGTGATCGATGCCGCGTGTTCGTCAGTATCGACACCGCGCCCGGCGGCCTCCACTCCAATGATCTCGACCTCCTTGTCATCGAGGAACGGATGAAACAGGCCCATCGCGTTGGAACCGCCGCCGATCGCCGCCACCAGACTGTCCGGCAGCCGGCCTTCGCGGGCCAGCATCTGGCGCTTGGTCTCATCGCCGATCACGCATTGAAAATCGCGCACCATCTCCGGGTAGGGCGCCGGCCCAGCAACCGTGCCGATGCAATAGAACGTGTCCTCGACATTGGCCACCCAGTCGCGCAGCGCCTCGTT
>JAHEJE010000243.1 GCA_024639035.1 Alphaproteobacteria bacterium | reverse complement strand
CGTGTCCTTCTTCTCCTGCGATTGCGACTGCGGGATCACGATGACCGAGCGAAACCCCATCGCATTGGCGACAACGGTCAATCCGATGCCGGTGTTGCCGGCGGTGCCCTCGACAATGGTGCCGCCGGGCCCGAGCAGGCCACGCGCGATGGCATCGCGGACGATGAACAGGGCCGCGCGATCCTTGACCGATTGTCCCGGATTGAGGAATTCAGCCTTGCCGAGGATCGTGCACCCGGTTTCCTCCGAAGCCCGCTTCAAACGGATCAGCGGCGTGTCGCCGATCGTTTCCAGGACGCCATTTGAGATAGTCATAACCTTCGATCCCTGTTGGTCATCGTACTCGGGTCTGATTTTGGAGAACCAGGCGCGAAGTACAAGCCCCGGTGACTTCAAAACTTCGGGTGTATGAATGTCGTGCAGACATATTTCGGATTGCTCACCGGCGCCGCACCGCGATGGCGGTAGGTCCAGGCCACGGGAAAAAAGGCCAGTCGCCCGGCTTTCGGGGCAATGGCCATCTTCTGATCCTGAAACTCGGTCGCCCCGCCTTCGCCAACGTCGTTGAAATACCACTGGGCGGCCACGGCGCGGCTGTGATTCTGGCTCGAATTGCAGTCGATATGCCAGGAGAACTGACCGCCGATGTCATATTTCTTGATTCTCAAGGGTTCGCAGTAAAGGTCTTTATGGTCGCTTCCGGCCAGGAACTGCACGTCGCGCTGATACTTGCCCAGGCCGACCGACAGGCTCTGCTGCAATGCTGCGATGATGTCGCTCCAGCCATTGTCGGGCAGGACCAGTTCGGTGGTCTGCTTGGCCGCGAGATCGAGCTCGGCCCCTTCGTTGCCGGAGACCTTGCCGGCGATCTTGCGCGGATCGTCGTCGAAACGCCGGACGATGTCCTGGCAAATCTCCAGCGGCAGCGAGTCATCGTACCAGCGAATGAATTCCGTCACGTTCTTTGGTCTCCAAGACTTTTGTACCTGCGGTCCGGCGCATTGGCACTCATCGTTTATTCTTGCGGGATGGTCTACCCGACGAACTGACCGAGCACCTTGCCGTCGCTCGTGCCGGGAACGTAGGACGGCACGTACTGCGAGACAATACACTCCGCCGCCGGGATGTAGTCCGAATTCGGCATGTGGAACCAACGCAGAAACTCACCGGTCGAGATGCTTCCCGCGATATAATAATCGAATATCTGCGCGCTGAACCAATGCAGCCCGTCAGGCAGACAACTGATGAGTTGGGCGTGTTCCATAACGCTTTCCCTTCACCGGGTCATTATGAGCAAGCCGGCAAATCCTGTCCAGCACCGCAGGGCTGTCGCCGTTTGCGCGAATTCAGGGGATGCGAAACATAAACGCATGGGGTAAACCACGCCAGGTCCACGCCAAGCATCGGAGCGGTGATGAAGGTAACCAACCAACAATGGGACGCTGAATACGCCAGCGGCCGGTGGGATTTCCTGTCGGCCAGGCATGAACAGACCAGACTGGCCGTGGTGGCATCGTTCATCGCCAACTACGCGCCGGGATGTGTGCTCGACCTGGGCGGTGGCCGCGGCGATTTGCTGCGCTGGTGCCCGCCGGCAAGCGTGTCGCGCTACATCGATGTCGATGTCTCGCAGGTGGCCATGGCCGACGTGCCCGAGCAGCCGTTTCCGGTTGAAAAACATGTGATGTCGCTGGCCGACTACCGGCCCGGCGCAACCGGGATCGATTGCATCGTCGCCAGCGAGGTGCTGTATTTCGTCGATGACGCGGCCAGCCACATCGATGCGATTGCCAGAGAGGCCGGCGGCGTGACCGGCATCGTGATTTCGCTGGTCGCCGCCAACAGGAAAAAGCCGAACTGGGAAAAGGCATCCGGCCGCATCTGGTCGCAGTTCGACGATCTGGGCTGGCCGTTGCACCAGAGCGTGCATGTGCACAACCACTCGAACGATGCCGGCTGGGATTTGCGGTTTTATCTGTTCGATCGCGATTGACCGGCCATGGCGATCGAGACTCGAATGGACGGCAGCATCCTGATTGTCACCAACAGCGATCCGGCCACCCGTAACGCGCTGGGCGTGGAGTTCTACGGCGGCATGGCCGATGCCCTCGGCCGCGCCGGCGACGATGACGGCATCGCGGCGCTGGTGGTGACCGGTGCCGGCGGCTTCTTCTGCTCCGGCGGCAATATCAACGCCCTGCGCCAGCGCCTCGACATGGACGAAGCCGGCCGCCGCCAGGGCGTCGATATGCTGCATAAGATGGCTCGCGCCATGCGGGCCTGCCCCAAGCCGATCATCGCCGCGGTGGAAGGCGGCGCTGCCGGCGCCGGCATGGGTCTCGCCCTGGCCTGCGACCTCATCGTTGCCGCCGAGGACGCCTATTTCGCCATGTCCTACGTCCGCGTCGGGCTGACCCCCGACGGCGGCACGACGTCTTATCTTGCCCAGGCCCTGCCGCGCCAGCTGGTCAACGAGTTCGCCATGACCGGCAAGCGGGTGCCGGCAACCAGGATGCACCAGTTGGGCATCGTCAACGAACTGACGCAGGAGGGGGCGGCCCTCGGGCGCGCCGTGATACTGGCACGGGAACTGGCTGAGGGGCCGGCGCAATCCCTGGCCGCCATCAAATCGCTCGCCGACAGCGGCCAGCACGCCAGCCTGGATGAACAGCTCGATGCCGAAGCCGCATTCATGACCCGCGCGCTCGGCGGACCGGAAGGCCGCGAGGGCATCACCGCATTTCTGGCAAAACGCAAACCGAAATTCCGCTAAGCCATGCGACGGCGATATTTCCGGTTGGACAATGGGCCGAGTTTGGGTATCACCATGGGGCGGGACAAACCACGCAGGCGGATTGTGGCAGATGATCGATTTTGAAGTTGCACGCGAGAATATGATCGAATCGCAGGTCAGGCCGAACGGCATCACCGACGGCCGGGTGATCGCGGCGATGGCGGACATCCCGCGCGAACAGTTTGTGCCTGAACATCAAAAATCGGTCGCCTACATGGACGGCGATGTCCGGTTGCACAGCGACGGCGTCGAACGGATGATGATGGAGCCGATGGCGTTTGCCCGGCTGGTCCAGCTGGCCAGGATCGGCGCCGGCGATTTCGTGCTCGATGTCGGATGCGCCAGCGGCTATTCGGCGGCGGTCATCGCGCAGATTTGCAGCGGCGCCGTTGCCATCGACGAGGACGCCGCGATGTGCGAGGCGGCAATCGCGAACCTTGATGCCCTGGAGATCAGCAACGTCGCCGTGCTGCAGGTCGCTCACGCCGAAGGGTGTGCCGACCAGGCCCCGTTCGACGTTATCGTGATCGAGGGCAGGGTGCCGGCGGTCCCCGAGCAACTCCTGAGCCAGCTCAAGGAGGCCGGCCGCCTGGTGGCCATCGTCGGCGACGACACCGTGGCCCGGGCCCAGCTTTGGACCCGTCATGGCGATTCCTTCGCCAATCGCGACGAATTCAACGCGACCGTCGCGCCGCTGCCGGGCATCGAAGTCGAACGGCCGGCGTTCACCTTTTGATACAGTCTTTCGCCCACTAGCCGGACCTGATGTCCGAAACGTCCCCACGCACGCGCCGCGGCGTCCTGATCTGCATTGCGGCAATGGCGGTGTTTGCCTGCATGGACGCGCTGACGACCATTGTCGTGAAACACCACACACCGGCGCAGATCCTCATGCTGCGCTACTGGGTCTTCGCCCTTTGCGCCGTGGCCTATGTCCACAGAACCGTCGGGATCCGGGCGGCATTGGCGGCAGCGGCGCCCGGCTTGCAGTTCTTCCGTTCGATCCTGCTGACCTTTGAGGCGGTGATCATGGCCTTCGCTCTGGGGTTTCTCGGACTGGCCGAGACCCATGCACTGTTTGCCATCTTTCCGCTGATCGCCACCGCGCTGGCCGCCCTGGTGCTGAAGGAAACCATCGGTTGGCGGCGCTCGGCCGCCGTCGCCGCAGGCTTCATCGGTGCGCTCTTGATCATCAGGCCCGGACTGGGCGTGTTCCAGCCTGCCGCGCTGCTGCCGTTGCTAGCCGCCGGCCTGTTCGCTGCCTATCACATCGTGACCCGGCAGGTGTCGCACAAGGACAGCTTCGAGACCAGTTTCGTTTTCATGGCCGGCGTCGGCGCCCTGTCGATCACGCCGCTGGGCATTCTCGAATGGCAGCCGCCGACGCCGCAAGGCTGGGCCATGTTGGCGGCGATGGCCGGGCTTGGCATTGCCGGGCACCTGATGCTGGTCAAGGCGCTTGAATATGCGCCGGCCTCGGTCTTGCAGCCATTCAACTACTTCCTGCTGGCCTGGGCCACGGTGGTCGGCATTGCCGTTCTGGGCGAGACCGTAGAGATGATGACCCTGGCCGGAACCGGGATCATCGTCATCGCAGGCTTGTTCACGATGTTCCGCGAAAAGACCGTCAAGGCGGACACCGATCCGCCGGTTGGCGACTTGCCACCGCTGGAAAT
>JAHEJE010000023.1 GCA_024639035.1 Alphaproteobacteria bacterium | reverse complement strand
TTTTTTGCTGTTATTGCTTGGCGGCGGCCTGGGCGAAGCGGGTCGATCTCGGCGCGGCCTTGGCCAGGGCGATGATCTTCAGCTGGTGGTGCTTGAAGTTCGCCAGGTCCTTGCCTTTGAGGCGCACGAAGTCGGCGGTGCGAATCCGCCGGGGATTGAGCGGCTTGCCCTTGCGGCGAACTTCGTAATGCAGATGCGGACCTGTCGAGCGGCCCGACGACCCGACGTAGCCGATGACCTGGCCCTGGCGGATCTTTCGGCCGCGCTTGAGGCCGGTGGCAATGCGGCTCATGTGGGCGTACAGGGTGGTGTAGCCGTTGGAATGCTTGACCATGACGGTGCGGCCGTAGGCGCCCTTCCAGGCGGCGTGCTTGACGACGCCGGAACCGGCGGAACGGATCGGCGTGCCGTACGGTACGGCGAAGTCCATCCCGGTGTGCATCTTGGAGTATCCGAGGATCGGATGGCGCCGCATGCCGAAGCCCGACGAAATGCGGGCACCGGAAATCGGCGTGCGCATGAGCGATTTCGACGATGCGCTGCGGCCGTTCTTGTCATAGTACCTGGTCTTACCGTCGGCTGCGGTGAAGCGGTAGTAGGTCTTGGGCTTGCCGCGCACATCCAGCTTTGCGTAGTGCAGCACCTTGCGCTTCTTCGATGAGCCGGACAGTGGCTGGCCGTAGAACATCTCGAATTCATCGCCGGCCTTGACCTGGCGCTGGAAGTCGACGTCAAACGAAAACGCCTTGATCATCTGGTTGATGATGTAGTCGGGAACGCCGCGGTCGATGGCGGTCGCATAGAGCGACGAGCGGACCTTGCCGCGGGCGATATAATGCGGCGAGGATGCATAACGCGAGCGCATGCCGTCGCCGGCGCCGTCGACGCGGGCAACAAAGCGGCCGTCCTCGTCGGCCTCGATGAGGATGTCCTCATTGGGACCCGGCGAGAAGGTGACCTGTACCGGGTAGATGACGTCGTTACCGTAGAAATCCTGCTGGCGGTCGACGGTGATGGTGAACACCTGTCCGGCGCGCAGCAGGCTGGCCGGGAACACCGGCTCGAGCGCAGAGGTCAAAGCCTGCGAAATGCTCGGGCTGATGCCGAGGTCGCGCAACTTGTCGCCAAGCGTTTCGCCGGCGGCCAGAACCACGGTCTGGTCGGTCGGTTCGGCCGGCGGGGTTTTCGAAATTGTGGTGATGTTGGAGGTGTCGAGGGTGGCGGACCCCAACTCGCCTTCAAGTACGTAGGGCTGGGTGCCCTGGGCGTAGGGCAGCTGTTTTTCGTCGACTTCGGGATAGTGGTTCAGGGATGCGGTGGTCAGGCCGGTCGCTTCCAGCAGCAGGTTCGGGGTCTGGTCGGTGTCCTGCGACGGCGCATAGGCGACAGAGGTGATTGTCTGCAGCGGCTGCGGGGTCAGGGCCTGTGCGATCTGGCCGTTGAAGTCACCCTTGGTGGTCACCGACGGCCGCTGCCAGAGCTCGATGGGGTCCACCGAAGCAAGAGCGGCATCTGCCGAGATTTCCGTGTCACCGAACAGGCCGACAATGGCACCGGCGATGATCAGGCAGCCGGTCACGCCGGCGGCGCATGTGGTCATCAGCCAGCGGTGCTGGGCGGGGGGCATTTCGAAGGGGTCGTGATGATCTGAAGGATAGTCTTCGATGGGCGCTATTGCGTGCCTCTCAATCAGAGCGACATCGTGAACCTCGCGGTCGTTTTCGAAAAGTTTTCCCAACACGCGTCCGCGTCCCCACAAACCCACACTCAACTCACTGCGTCTGCTGCTATTTCGCAGCCTGCGGCAACCTCAGTTTACCTAGCGATACGCGCCCCGTCCACCCGGCACCTGTCGCTTCGCATCTTCGGCGGTGAGTCATGGCCTCCTAGCCCGGAATTGATCGTTCATTTCCAAGGCCGGGCAAATTTGCACTGCCAGCCCTGCAAAGTCAACAGATGCAACGGCCGTGCAGTGGAAAAATGCTACGAAACAAGCCGTTACTCCACATGGGCCGTTCAGCAACGGGACCAGCGACGCAGTTTCCTGACATTCTCCGAAGGCCGTCTGACTTCAAGGTCGGATTATGCCCGGCGTTGGTTGCGGAAGCGTTAACCAAACCGGTGGTAGGAGCGGCGCGATTCGGCTTTAGCGATCCAGCACGGACCTGATCTCCACCAGGTTCGAACGGGCGCGCAGGATGTAGAAACCGATTGTGGTGAGATGCGTCGGCATGATGAAGCCGTCTTCGTTGCCGTTGGAGATGATCAGCGGGTCGAGCTCGATGGCGCGGCGCAGGTGGTCGTCCATCAGGTTCCAGATATCGGCCAGGGCGCGGCTCTTGACCACCTCGGGGAAGTCGGCGCGAATGCCCTGGAGAATGCCGTAGTAGGCATAAAGCTGGCCCTTGGCGAACATGAAAATGTCATCGGCGCGGGTGTCGAACCAGCCGGAGTTGTACTGTTCGGAGCGGTCCTTGATGGCAGCGGACGTGGCGCCGATATCCTTGGCGATGCGATCGAGGAACTGCATGAGATTGTCGGCGCGGGCATCGAAGGTGGCGTTGCAGGCGGCGAGATCGGTATTGTACTTGTGCATGGAAACCAGCGCCCGGCGATAGTAGGTCTGGCTGCGGGTGGTCGGGCCGAACGGCTGATCGTCGAAGATGTTGAAATACCAGGTGCGCTGATCGAACTGTATGTTGCCCTTGGCCTTGCGCAGATCGGTGTTGATGGCCGATGTTCCGCGGGCCCGGCCGAGGGCATCGGCAAGCTCGATCGCGGTGCGGCTGGCGGCCTGATGAACGCCACGCTGGAAAGCGGCCTTGTTGTCGAAGAACCAGGTCTTGTCCCAATCGATCACCCAGAAAAGTCCCATCTTGTACAATGGGTTGGAAGAAATCCACTTGTTGCGGTTGACGTTGAAGTCGATGAGATCAGCGGTGATTTCGATGACCCGCGAACTGCCGCACGTCTTGGTCGTGGCGTCGCCGCCCTCGACCGCAACCTGTTCGCCGGCCGGGCGCATGTTGGTGGACTTGGCAAAGCGCTGCGGGTAGTCGAGATCGAAGTCGCGGATCCACAGGGCATGCCAGGCGAAGTGGCCGTAGCCGAGCACGAAGGGCAGCAGGATCAGGAGGATCAGGCCGCGCAGGATCCAGCCGGAGGTTTGAAAGAAGGTGTAAACAGCAACGAACGGCGCGATGATGAGGGCGATCAGTCGTTTGATGGCGGCGATGAGTGCGTGCCAGATGCGTGAAATCCAATTGAAGAGCGGGTCGAGCATCTATTGGTCCTCTCAATTCTCAAACAGCTTGCGCCACATGGCCTGCTTGGCCGGGAAGTAGCGGGTGGTGATGGTGTGCACGGCATAGTCGCGCTGGGTTTCGGTGAAGCCTTCGTAATCGTTGTAAAAGGCGAGTTTGTTGACGATGAAGCGGGTCAGGAAATCGAACGGGACGAACTCGGACAAGAAGCGATTGACCAACAGAGCGTCGGGGTGACCGGGTTCGGCGCGCAGGGCGGTGAGCATCTGGCTGGGGGCAATGCGATCGGGGTTGACGATCAGGCCGCTGCCGATCGCCTTGCGCAACTCGGCAAGAAAGCGGTAGGTGGGTTGCTTGTTCAACATGCCCAGATTGTTGTGCACCCAGTTGTCCGTGGCAACATCGCCGACCCATACGAGGTCGGTGTCGGGACGTTCCTTCGACATGGCCATGCGGGTGTAAATCTCCAAGCGCTGATCGAGTATTCCGGACCTCTCGAGCCAGGTCAGGTTGAGGGTTTCAAGACGGCCCGTTTCGGTCAGATAGTCGAGAATGGCACCGTGATCTTCGATGTTGATGAAGCGGTTGTTGTAGGTGCCGTCGGGCAACGGGTCGGCCGTTTCCACATCGCCGATCACCACCGTGTCGGTGTCATTGTCGTGGAAGACGTAAACACCGTTGAAGTGACGGGTCCAGAACGAGTGCATCTCGAACTGGGTGCGGCGCGGAACGATTTCGTTGTATCTTATATCGCCACAGTCGTGGGCCAATTCAAGGATGCCGTTGAGCAATTCATCATTGCGCCAGGCGTCCGGTTCGGTGCCGAAGCGGGCTACCAGGCGGGTCAGCCGCTTGGATTTCTCCAGTAGACGATTGTGGGTATTGAGGCGGAAATTGACCCGTTTGATCGACAGGATGTCTTCGATGTCGTCGATCTGGTAGGTCGAGTTCTCGATCTCGCCGAAGATCACGTCCTTCAGGGTCAGGTTCTTCACCGCCTCGGCATTTTCGGCAAAGAACTGGCGCATCAGGTCGGGGGTCGATGAGAAGTTCATGTAAATCACCGGCAGGTTCATCTGCTCGGGCGACAGGATGATGAAGCGGCGCGAGATGCCGGTCGGGTCGAGGTAGTGCTCATCGCCGAGGTCCTCGGCGACCTGGGGCGAAAAGCCGGTGGCGTCGATGACGAAGTCGGTGCACTTGGTGCGCGCCAGATCGAAGGCCTCAAGCGCCTGGTTGTAGCGCTCGATCAGGTGCGGCTGGTGGATGCGTTTCAGACCGCCATAGATCAGGGCATTGTCGATCAGGCGTTCCAATGGCCGTTGTCCTTCAATTCCACGATTTCCCGGGCGGCGCGCTCGCGCACCCGCTGGTCGCGGATCAGGTTCTGTACCGCACTGTCGTCCGACTTGTCGGTGTAGCGGAACTCGCTGTCGGCGTAGCGGTGGATTTCCTGAATGATCGTGTCCATGGTGATCGGCGTGCGCAGTTCGGCGATCATGGCGAGCTTGGTGTCGTAGTCCTTGTGCATGAAGGGTTCGGGGCTTTCGAACCATTCATCGGGCAGCTCGATGTCCATGGCGCGCATCTTGACCGCATCGGTGATGTTCTTGATGGCGCGGCCGGTGAAGCGCGGTTCGGCCAGCTTGATGGCATGCAGGTAGCGGCCGACATCGGCGAGGGACTTCAGCTTGCCGCCGTCCTTCTTGAACCGCTCGGCAACCTTCTTCAGGCCGTCTTCCTGCGGCTCGTTGTGCAGCTCATAGGCGGTTTCCACGGCGGCTTGAATGACCTGTGCGGCATAGAGGTTGTGGTCGCCGAGCTTGATCTTGTGGTTGCCGCCGAGCAGCAGGGCGAAGATGTCGATGTAGTCGTCCGCCGTCTGCGGGCCATCGACGAGCCAGCGGGCACTGGCGCGTTGGCGCAGGGCGTCGTCGACGTTCTCCGGGTAGTTGGAGAACATGCCGAAGGCGCAATTGCCGCGTACCACGGTGTTGGCGCCGGAAAAGCTCTCCATCAGCACGGCGGTGATTTCCTGTTGGCCGGCCGAGGCGCGGTCGTCGGAACGCTTGGCGGCGACCTGGTCGATGTCGTCCACCGTGCCGAAGCCGATGACGCGCGGGTCGAGCACGTTGGAGACGAATTGACGGCAGTTCTGGCCCGACTTGCCCTGGTAGGAACTGATCTGGTCGACGCCGAAATTCTCGTAGTGGAAGGTGTAACCGGCGATGGCGCAATAATCGTTGATCAGACCGGCGATCATCTGGATCAGCGTCGTCTTGCCGGTGCCGGGATAGCCGTCGCCGATGAAGGTGAAGATGAAGCCGCCGAGGTCGACGAAGGGGTTGAGCTGGCGGTCGAAGTCGTAGGCCATCAGCATCTTGGCCAGTTTCATCGCCTGATACTTGGCGATGTGGTTGCCGACGACCTCGTTCGGCTTCTTGAACGACATGATGAGCGGCTTGCGCTTGCCGCGTGTGGAGACGTCGAAGCCGTTCATTTCGAAGTCGTCGCTGTCGAGGCGGATGTGGGTGTCTTCGAAACCGGCCAGTTCGGGAAAGCGGCCATGCCGGGCCAGCAGTCCGTCGAGGGTTGAGCGGGCAAAGGCGGCGGCGCGGGCAATCAGCTGGGCATCGTCCGGTGCGTCCTCGATGGCCTGATCGAGGCCGTAGAGGAAATGCTTGTAGGCGTCCTGCGGGGTGTCGAAGGCGTAGACCGGATCGGGCAGGTCCGATGTCGCGTCGCCATTGGTCTCAAGCGTTTGCACCAGATAGCTGGCGGCGGAGAAGACCGAGACGAAGGACGATGCCGCGAGCAGCTTGTGGAACCGTGTCGCCAGGTCGCCGGACAAGGCCGATGAGCGGTTCTTGGCGGTCAGGCTTTCAAGTTCGGTCTGGCGGGCGAAGACATCGTGGATGGCCAGGCCGACCGCCATGGCGCGGCGCAGGCGCCAGGCCAGAGTGTGCTGTTCCATCGACAGCATGGCATCGTTGGGGCTGACCTCGGCGATGCGCTGCAACAAGCGCACGTCTGCAGTGCGCCGGGCCGAGCCGGTCGAAACGGTGGACACGAAGCGCCGTCGGGTGCCGGCGATCTCGGTCTTCGACTTGGACTTGTCGTCGGTCACGACAACGGCGGCGCGCTCGAGCAGGCTGTGCGCGGTCGAGAGATGCTTGGTAATGTCTTCTTCACGCAAGGTGGTCAGTCCGATGTCCATATCACCTCTCAAACATTCTGCAGGATGTGCTCGCCGGAGGCGATGTAGCACTGGTAGTCCTTGAAGATCTCATCCGCCAGTCCCTTGGCGTAGGCGGCCTGGTAGGCGTTGTGGGGAACAAGTGCGTAGCGCTCGATGCTGCTGACGCCCTGGGCGGCGCAATCGACATCGCCGGTGTCGATGAAGAACACCTCCTTGGCCGGCGAACCGCCCCACAGGCCGTGCTTTGCCGGAATCTCCTCCTTGGAATAAAGCTCCTGCATGGTCCAGGTCAAAAGCCAGGCATCGGCAGGGTCGGTGACCTCGTCGAGCACGCTTTGCACCTGCGCGTTGTGCCGGGTGACGCCGCCGGCATAGAACGGCCCGAGGATGAAGCGGCGCAGCTGCTTGGGGTGCAACTCGGGGAAATCCCGGTCCATGGCGGTGGCGATCGAGGTCAGGTTCAGGCTGTAGCTTGAATGGTTCTGGGCGAAGCTGCGGAACTGCTCGCGCTGGTGGAAGTTGGGCAAGCCGCCGAACGGGCTCTGGCCGAAGGCGTTCCTGCGGTGGCCGGACTGACCCTGTTTCGGAACGGCCGGCGCATGTTCGGAGGAATCCTCGATCACCGCGAAATAGATCAGCGGCAGGTTGGCCCTGCCGTCGTAGACAGACCAGTGCATGACATAGAACGGACGCTTGGAGCGCGGGTTCATCGACAGGCGCAGGGCCTGCGGCTCGGTGAAAGGGGCATAGAGGCGCTCGCCATCGAGGCCGTCGAGAAACAGCCGTTCGGCCATCTGGCGCTGCTGGCGGGCCGGGAACTGCTTGTAGCGCAGCAGTTGGTCGATCATCTGCTCGCGGATGTCGGCCGGTTCATCCATGTCGAGAAGACGTTCCTCGCGGCGGTTGGCGCTGTCCTGCAGGTTGAGCACCTGGTGGTAGGTGGGGAAACCGGACTCCTCGGTGTCGAGCTTGAAACTGTCGGCAAACCGGCACTGGTTTTCCCAGCACTCAAACGAGTGCCTGAGACGGGTCAGGTGTTCATAGAGCGCATGGTAGATCAGGTTGTTGCGCTTGGCCTGCTCGGCCTCGGCCTTGGCGACCGCATCCAATCCGGTAAACGCAGCGCCAATGGCGTCGAAGTATCCTGGTGTGCTGCCGGTCAAACTCGCCATGACGCGTCCGCCCCTTCGCGCTCAGGCCTACTGGCTGACGTATTTGGCGGATTCGTGCTTTTCCAGGACGTCGGCAAAGCGCCTGGAGAAGGCGTCATCTGCGAGTTTCTTGCGGCGCTGGATCTCGGCGCTGGAGACCATACTCTTTTCGTGCAGCTCCAGCAGATCGCCGATGTGCGACTGGGCCGCGGCGCCGATGCCGGCCATGGTTTCCTCGGCGGCGGTGTCGACCTTGTTGCCGAGGGTGTTGATCTGGTGGGCGACCTCCTGCTGGGCGGCGGTCTTCAGGGAGTCTTCCAGCGACTTGTACAGAACGATGCGCTGTTCGGTGTCGATGTTGAGCTTGTTGATCAGCGTCGACTGGGCGGCCATCTGGTTGTTGAGACTGTCGACGAAGGTCTGGAACATGGAGGTGTAGCGTTCCAGAGTCTGCGAGCCGGCCAGAAGTTCCTGCTCGCGGGCCTGCATCTGGTTGTACTCGGTCGCCATTTCCGAGCGCTCGCCTTCCAGCTTGGTGCGCTGCTGCTGGTCGGTTGACGCGGCGATGCGGTTTTCCAGATCGAGCAGCAGCGGGTTGAGTTCCTCGATGCGCGCCTGGGTCGTCTTCAGGTCGTCGGTGACCTGTTCGCGTCGGGAAATCACCGTCTTGAGGCTGTCCTCGGACTTGGCGTAGCGCGCTTCGAGCACGGATTTCTGGTCCTTCAGGATGCCGACGATGGTGTTCGACTTGGCCAGCAGGTCCTGAAGATTCCCCGCCAGCGAGGTGGTGCGCACACGTTCGTTGCGCATCGCCTTGGCCTTGGTGCGCGAGAACATGCCGACGAGTTTTTCGCTCAGCGAGAACTCCTGCATGTTCTTGAACTCATCGCCGAAGGAGTTGGTGACATCCTCAAGGCCGATGATCAGGTCGGCGATATTGCCTTCCATCACCTTTTGCTGGCGCAGGACATCTTCGATGCGGGCGTTCTCGATATCGAAATCCAGTTCGCCGACAGTTTCGGTTTCGGCGATCTGTTCGAGGATATGACCACTCTGCTCCATCTTGGCGCGAGTGTCCTCGATCATCGACTTGGTTTTCTCTATTTCGGCATCGAATGTCTTGGTTTCCAGCATTTCGCTCCCTCTTTGGTTGTCGTATCGCTTTGCAGGAATATGGGGACAGTGGGGGACGTCTTAAAGGACAACCGGCTCAGCGGATGTGATGGCCGAACGCGAAAAGCCGATATTCAGCGCAATCAAAAATACACCAAATACCGGCTCTATCTAACCAAAAAACGGACGACACCGCTATTTTTTGGATTTTCGTCCCAAACCGAATTGTTTTGCCATCTTGGCCCGGCTCGCGGAGTAATTCGGGGCAACCATAGGATAGTCCGCAGCCAGCTTCCAGCGGGCGCGGTACTCGTCCGGGGTGACATCGTGATAGGTGCGGATGTGGCGTTTCAGCGACTTGAATTTCTTGCCGCAATCCAGGCAGGTGATGTGATCGTCGGCCACCGACTTGCGCACCGAGACGGCCGGGACCAGGTTGACTTCCTCGGCTGCGCCAGCGCCTTCGCCCGATGCATTGAGCAGAGCATCGTGAACCTCCTTGATCACACCTGGCAGGTTGGCAGGCGGCAATGGATTGTTGCTCACGTATGCAGCCACGATATCGGCGGTGAGTGCCGCGAGTTCGGTACTGTCATCCATGGGAAAGCTCCTCAATATATTCGAATCGACACTGTATGTTTAGACGAATTGAGAAATTTTTGCATAAGAATTCTTTGTTTATTCGCTTTAATTATCGTTTTTTCTGCAAGATAATTCTTTAATGCGGCAATAGGTGCCGGCGGCGAAGTTTCCGTGTTGTTTCGGTTTTCGTTCCTGCTTATGGTTTTTCGGGGAATTGAAGAACTGGAGGCGGGGATGAGCGAACCTTGTATTATTACCGTGGCGATCACCGGGTCGGTGCCGCGCAAGGAGCACAATCCGGCGGTGCCGATCACCGTCAGCGAGCAGGTGGACTCGACACACGAGGCGTTCGAGGCCGGCGCCACGCTGGCCCACTGCCATGTGCGCAACGACGATGGCTCGACCACGTCCGATCCGGACAAGTTCGCCGCCCTGATGGACGGGCTGAAGAAACATTGTCCGGGGATGATCATCCAGTTGTCGACCGGCGGCCGCTCGGGCAGCGGCAGGGAACGCGGCGGCATGCTGCCGCTCAAGCCTGACATGGCGTCGCTGTCGACGGGATCGGTCAACTTTCCCACCCGCATCTACGAGAATTCGCAGGAGCTGATCGACTGGCTGGCGGCGGAGATGATGGCCTATGACATCAAGCCGGAAATCGAGGTGTTCGACCTGTCGATGCTGTTCAAGGCAGTGGAGATGAGCGAAGCTGGCACCTTGCCGAAACCGCTGCATGTGCAGTTCGTCATGGGGGTCAAGAACGCCATGCCGGCCGACCGCGAGGTGTTCGATTTCTACGTCAGGACATTGCAGCGCATCGCCCCGGACGCCACCTGGACCGGCGCCGGCGTCGCCCGGCACCAGCTGGCCGTCAACCACTGGTCGCTGGAACTGGGCGGCCATTGCCGCACCGGGCTTGAGGACAACATCCGTTGGGATGGAACCCGGCTGGCGGCATCAAACGCTGAACTGGTCAAGCGGGTGGCCGATCTGTGCGGTGAGTACGACCGCCATCCGGCCAGCGTTGCCGAAGCGCGAACACTGCTGCACCTGCCTGCTAGAGCATAATGGGTTTAATCTGGCCCATCCCGCTCCCCCGCCCAACCACCCGCAGGATACCCTCGTATCGGGTGGTTGGGCGGGGGAGCGGGATGGACCAGATTAATCGCCCGACGCCCTAACCCGGCGTGTAGACCGGCAGCTTCAAGGCTGCCCGGCGTTTCAGCCACAGGCTGGGGCGATAACGGTCGTCGCCGGTGACGGCCTGCATGCGGGTGAGGATGGCAACGGTCTCGGCGAGGCCGATGTGTTCGGCGAGTTCCAGCGGACCGAGCGGATAGTTCAGCCCCAGGCGCATCGCCAGATCGATCTGCTCCGGTTCGGCGATGCCGATCTGGGCCATCTCGCAGCCGAGATTGGCGACCATGGCACGGATGCGCTGGCAGATGAAGCCGGGACTGTCGTTGATCACCGTCACCGCCCGGCCGCCGGCGGCGATGAGGGCGCCGACGGCATCGCGCCGGTCGGTCAGTATGCCGGGCGGGCTCATGACGGTCACCCGCTTGGAGCTATCGCAATGGATATCCACGCAGACCAGGCGCCCGGCATCGCAGCCGGTGCGGACGGCAAAGCTGGTGGCGTCCTCGCCCAGCGGCGCGGCGACGAGCGGGCAAGCACCATCGTCGCTCGCCAGGATTTCGCAGCCAAGACCGGTGGCGAATTCGATCAGCGCTGCGTCCGGTTCGATGAGGCATATTGCGTTCGTCGGCGGTGAGGCAAAGGCGGTGCTGCCGCCATCGTCATCGCTCTTGCCACCGCTGTCGTCGTAACGATAGTTGCCATGGCCGGTCTTGCGCCCGAGGCGTCCTGCTTCCAGCAGCGCGCGATGAGGGAAGGCTGTCTTCAGGCGCGGGTCCTGATCGTAGCCGTTGTAGACGAACAGGCTGACGGGGTAGTTGACGTCCATGCCGGTGAGGTCGGCCAATTCCAGCGGCCCCATGCGGAAATGGCCGCAATCGCGCATCACGGCATCGATCTGGGCCGGGGTCGCGACCCGCTCGTGCAGTATGCGCATCGCTTCGGTGGTATAGGCGCGACCGCCGTGGTTGACCAGGAAACCGGGCGCATCGCGTACCGTCACCGGGGTGCGGGTCATGCGCAGGGCCAGTGCGGTGAGAAAGGTAACCGTCTCGCCGGAGGTATCGGCGCTCTGGACGATCTCGACCAGTTTCATCAGTGGCACGGGATTGAAGAAGTGCATGCCGGCGATGCGCGACTTGTCGGCGCAATCACGGGCAATCGAGGCGATCAGCAGCGATGAGGTGTTGCTGGCCAGAATGCAATCGCCGCGCACGATGCCCTCAAGATCACGGAAGATGCCCTGTTTGAGTTCAAGATTTTCGAAAACCGCTTCGATGATGACGTCGCAACCGGCCAGATCGGGCAGTCCGGCAACCGGGCCGGCGCGCGCCTTGGCCGCGGCTGCCTCGGGCGCCGTCATTCTGTCCTTTTCCACCAGCCGATCAAAGCGCTTGGCGACCGTGGCCAGACCTGCATCGGCAGCGCCGTCCCTGGCATCTAACAGCGATACTGAAATCCCCCCGGCGGCGGCGACCTGGACGATGCCCTGGCCCATGGCGCCGGCGCCGATCACGCCGAGGTGCAGATCGTTGTCGAGCGGATCGGTCATGCTTGAGTGCCGGTCGGCATCGCGGTTTCGACCAGGCGTGCCCAATAGGAACATCCGATGGGAATGATCTCGTCATCAAAGTCATACTCGGGATGATGGACGCCCGGGCCCGGGCCCTGGCCGAGGAAGATGAAGGCGCCGGGGCGGGCGTTGAGCATGAACGAGAAATCCTCGCTGCCCATGATCGGCACCATGTTGTCGTCGACCCGATCGTCGCCGGCGACCTGGCGGGCCACCGATGCGGCAAAGCCGGTCTGCTCGGCGTGATTGGCCAACACCGGATAATTCCGCTGATAATCGCATTTTGCCGTCGCGCCGTGAGCTCGTGCGGTGTGTTCGACGACCTCGTGGATGCGGGCTTCGACAAGATCGCGGGTCGCCTCGGTCAGGGTGCGCACGGTGCCCAGGAGTTGCGCGGTCTGGGGGATCACGTTGAAGGTATCGCCGGCGGTGAACTTGGTGATCGAGATCACGGCGGCCTGCAGCGGGTCGACGTTGCGCGACACGATCGACTGCAGGCCGGCCATGATCTGGGCGGCAACCAGGGTGGTATCGATGCACATGTGCGGGCGCGCGGCGTGGCCGCCCTTGCCCTCGATGTCGATGGTGATCAGGTCGGCAGCCGCCATCAGCGGCCCGGGCGCGATCCAGAAATCGCCCTTGGGGATGCCGGGGAAATTATGCAGGCCGTAGACCTCCTGGATGCCGAAGCGCTCCATGATGCCGTCGTCGACCATCTCGCGGCCGCCGCCGCCGCCTTCCTCTGCCGGCTGGAAGATCACCACCGCAGAGCCGTCGAAATTGCGCGTTTCGGCCAGGTACTTCGCCGCGCCGAGCAGCATGGCGGTATGGCCGTCATGGCCGCAGGCGTGCATGACGCCATCGGTCGTCGACCTGTAGGGCCGGTCGATCAGCTCGTGGATCGGCAGGGCGTCCATGTCGGCGCGCAGTGCGATGACCTTGCCGGACCCGGTCTCGCGGCCCTTGATGACCCCGACGACACCGGTGCGGCCGATGCCGGTTACGATCTCGTCGGCGCCGAACGCCTTGAGCTTGTCCGCCACCAGGGCTGCCGTGCGGTGGACCTCGAACTGCAGTTCGGGATGGGCATGGATGTCACGCCGCCACGCGGTGATTTCGTCGTGAAATTCGGCAATGCGATTGATGACGGCCATCGGCGCGCTCCATTGGGGGCAGATCGGAGGGCGCAGTATCGGCGCAGCATCTGCGCTTGGCAAGCTGTCGGCGGGATCAAATCTTCTGGTTGTACTCGCCGACTTCCGGGTAGCTCGACAGATGCATGTCGATGTTCTTGAAGATTGCCTGAAGCATCTCCTCGCTGGTCGGGCTTTCAACGACGACGACCAGCTCCGGCTTGTTGGAGGAAGCGCGCACCAGGCCCCAGGTTCCGTCCTGCAGCACGATGCGGATGCCGTTGACCGTGACCATCTCGCGGATCGCCTGGCCGGCGACTTTCTCGCCCTTGCCGGCCAGGGCCTGGTAGTGCGCGATAACCTTTTCAACAATGCCGTACTTGGCCTCGTCCGGGCAGTGCGGCGACATGGTCGGCGAACCCCAGGTTTTTGGCAGGTCGCGGTAGAGATCGGCCATGGTCTTGCCCTTGGCGCGGTCGAGCATCTCGCAGACGGCAATCGCCGAGACCAGACCATCATCGTAACCGCGCCCGAACGGCTCGCGGAAGAAATAGTGGCCGGACTTTTCAAAGCCGACCATGGCACCAAGCTCGTTGGTGCGGCGCTTCATGTAAGAATGGCCGGTCTTCCAGTAATCGGTCTTGGCGCCGTTGGCCTGAAGGACCGGATCGGTCATGTAAAGGCCGGTCGACTTCACATCGACGACAAACTGGGCGCCGGGATGCATTGCGGATATGTCGCGGGCCAGCATGACGCCGACCTTGTCGGCGAAGATCTCGTTGCCCTCGTTGTCGACGACGCCGCAGCGGTCGCCATCGCCATCGAAGCCGAGGCCGACATCGGCGCCGCTTTCCAGCACCGCATCGCGCATGGCGTGCAGCATTTCCATATCTTCCGGGTTCGGGTTGTAGCGCGGGAAGGAGTGGTCGAGTTCGCAGTCGAGCGGCACGACTTCGCAGCCGATGGCCTCGAGAACCTGCGGCGCGAAGGCGCCGGCAGTGCCATTGCCGCAGGCCGCGACGACCTTCAGCTTGTTGTTCAGCTTCTTGCCGCTGGTCAACTCGTCGAAATAGCGCTGCTCCATGTCGTCGACATGAACGAGGCCGCCGCCGGAACGGGTCTGCCACTTGCCGTCGAGCACGATCTCCTTGAGCGCCGACATCTCGTCGGGGCCGAAGGTCAACGGGCGCTCGCAGCCCATCTTGACACCGGTCCAGCCGTTGTCGTTGTGGCTGGCGGTGACCATGGCAACCGCCGGCACATCGAGGGCGAACTGGGCGAAATAAGCCATCGGCGACAGCGCCAGGCCGATGTCGTAGACGGTGCAGCCCGAGGCCATCAGACCGGTGATCAGGGCCTGCTTGATCGAGCAGGAATAGCCGCGGAAGTCATGCCCGGTGACGATGCGCGGTTCGATGCCCCGTTGATGCAGAAAGGTGCCAAGCCCCATGCCCAAAGCCTGGATGCCGTAAAGGTTGATTTCCTGCTCGAACAGCCAGCGCGCATCATACTCGCGAAAGCCGGTCGGCTTGACCAGCGGCATGCGCTCATAGTCGGGTGTGTTGGGTTTCAAATCGGCGCGTGGTTTGGCCAGCATGGTGTCGCTCCCCAGAAGTGCGATAGACTCAGCAATGTGTGGGCCGCACTATCGCTATAAAACCGTTAAGATTGTGATGCCGAGCGAGCGCGCCGTGCGGTGGCGCCGCCCTTGCGCCGCTTGCGCCGGGTCATGTTGGCCAGCCGATCGGGCAGTTCCATCATGACATGGCGCCGCTGGTCGGGCTGCATGGCGATCCAGCCGGCGATTTCGTCGCGGGTGCGCCCGCACCCGATGCAGCTGCCGCTGTCGGGGTCGACGACACAGATCTTCACGCACGGGCTTTCTATATCGCTCATGAGGCGTGGCGTTATCACTGCTGAGGCCAAAAGGCCAGTGTCATTCTTCGAGGACCAGGGTGCCGCGGTCGAAGCTGAAAGCGGTCAGCCGATTGAGGAAGCTCATGCCGAGCAGGCTGACCCGGCTGGCGCCTTTCTGCATTACCGAACCCTTGACGTCGCGCATGATGATCTTGTCGTCGACGATCACTTGGCGCAGCTTGACCTGGGCGCCGTAGGCGATGCCGTTGGCGGTGTAGTAGCGCTTGTTGAATTTCAACCGAAATGGATGAAGGCCGGCCTTTTCGGCATCTTCATAGGTCAGCGAGATGTCCGATGCGCCGGTATCGACCAAGGCGACGACCTTGGCGTCGTTGACCCTGATGTAGGTGACGTAATGACCGTGCTGCGAGCGCTCGATCTTTACATAACGGTCGGCGAGCAACAGGTCGCGGGCGACGAAACCTTCGAACTCGGCCTGCATTGCGGCATCGCGGTGGGCAAAGCTGTCGGCACCCAGGTACACGATGCACGAAGCTAGCAGTGCGTGAGCAATGAAGCGTGGTTTGGTCATGACGTGAGGTTGTTCCTTGTCCGATTTGTTCAATCATGGCCGAAGTGACCGCGAGGTCAAGTAAATCTGCGGTGATTCAACCGATCAGCGCGGCCAGGGTTAACAGCAGACCCAGTTCGGTCAGCTGCTGGGTGGCGCCCAGAACATCTCCGGTCTGGCCGCCGATCTGCTTTGCGCTGATGCGCTTGAAGGCAAGAGCCACCAGGCAAACCGCCGCCACGGCGACGATGAGCCCCCATGCTCCGATGCTCCACCAGGTGAGCGGTGCGGCGATGATCAGACTGGCGATCATCAGCTGGCGAATGGCTTCCGGGGTCGGCCGCCCGGCTTCGGCGGCGCGGCCGTCGCTGCGGGCATTGGGCAGGGTTGCCATCATCCAGCCCATGGCGGCGCGCGAGGCGACGGCGATGGCAACGATCAGGCACATGGCCTGCAGTGGCGTCGTGCGCTCGACGATCGTTGCCAGGGCAAAGATCCGGGCACCGACAGTGAACACCAGCGCCAGCACGCCATAGGCGCCGATGCGGCTGTCGCGCATGATCTCCAGCTTGCGCTCGCGCGTGGCACCGCCGCCGAAGCCGTCGGCCACATCGCCGAGGCCATCCTCATGCAATGCACCGGTCAGCAGCGTCGCCGCGGCCAGGGCGGCCAGGCTGGCCAGCACGGGGTTGAACCCCAGCGCCAGAGCCGTTGCGAGAACGATCGCGGTGATGGCGCCGACGACGGCACCGGCCAGGCCGAAGGCGCGCATGGCGCCGCCAAGCGGGCGGTCGTGGCCGCACTGAAAGCCTGCAACCGGCAGGCGGGTGAGGAACATCAGACAGGTGGCGAGATCGTCGCGCCAGCCGGCGGCGCCGGGCCGGTGCTCTCGATGTGCTTCACTATGCCCGTCACGATCCGGCATGTGCGGTCTCGACCTCAAGCTGCGGCAAGGTTATAGCGATGCCGGTTCAATGGCCCAGAATTGCGAGGAAGGCAATGGACGACAACTCGAGTGGTTTGCCGTTTGACGACATCCGGGCGCTGATCGCGCGGATGCCGGGGCCGGATACC